>JAAXVX010000346.1 GCA_013335275.1 Bacteroidales bacterium | reverse complement strand
AAAAAGAGATGAATGTTGCCGTTGGGAATATTATCAGCAAAATAGCAAAGGATCGCCTCGAAAAGATATCCAACCGAGAATTTGGGGAGCTCTCTAAAAGCGGTTTACAAAAAAGTACCTACAACAGCTATGGAATGTCCGAAAGGAGACTTAACTTTAAACCTTCAATAGACGTAAGGGGTCAAAGGGTGGATGAAGCAATGGACAATGTGAGCCATTTCGTTGATGATGCTTTGATGGTAGGGATGGGAGAGGTGAGAATACTTCATGGCAAGGGAAATGGTGTGCTTCGTGAGGAAATTCGCAAATACCTTAAGACGGTGGGCGGAATTCTCTCTGCAAAGGACGAAGACCTGCAAATGGGCGGGTCCGGAATAACAGTAATAAAACTTGATAATTAAAAAATTTAATATGACAGGAAGAGTAATCAGGCTTGCAATAATTGCGTTATCTGCGCTTTTACTCACTTCGGCCTGTGCAAATGTTGAAGAGGATTTAACACTAAAGACACAGGATTTTCTTAAAGCATATTTTAATGCAGAATATCAGAAAGCAGGAAGTTTTTGCACAGATTCTCTAGGGATGGAACTTGCAAAATCTTCCGAAAGCTTTAATTCTCTGGAGCCCACAATTAAGGAGATGGTACTAAAACAGGTACAGGCGGTTAAAACAGAAGTTATATCTGTTGAAAAGAACTCATCGAAAGATACAGTGTTTGTAAAATACAGGGTGGTGCTTCCTTCTTTCCCAAATGGTGTTGACAATAATCTGTCCTTTGTCAAGGTAAAAAAAGAGTGGAAAGTTGCTTCGCTGGGCAGTTAGCTTTAAATAAAACAGATTGAAACAGATAGACACACATATTCACTCGGAGTTTTCCCCGGACGGCCGCATGTCTATGGAGGGTGCTGTTAAAAGGAGCATAAATCTTGGAATAAAAGGGCTGGCCTTTACGGACCACTTTGACGTGGACGCGCCGGGAGACAACAATAGATTTAATTTCGACCCTCACGAGCAACAGAGCCGTATTGATGAACTAAGGCTGAGGTTCCCTTCTTCTGAAATTTTAAAGGGGATAGAGCTGGGATTGCAGGCCGGCTCGCTTGACAAAGCAGATACACTTGCCGGATCCCATAATTTTGACACAATAATTGCTTCAATTCATTTCGTTGATGGCGAAGACCCGTACCATGGTGATTTTTATTCCCGCAACACTCCAAAAGAGGCATACAAAAAGTACATCCTGAATATGTACGAATGTGTCAGCAATTTCGGGAACTTTGACATACTCGGCCACTTCGACTATATAGTAAGATACTCCCCATATAAAGAAAAGTCCCTGTCAATGAAAGAATACGGAGACGAACTGGACTCTGTTCTCAGGGTGCTTGCTTCAGGCGGAAAAGCCCTTGAAATAAACACAAACACATACAGGGAAAGAGGCGGGCGCACCCCGGTACTTGACAAATCTGTATTAATAAGGTTCCGGGAGCTTGGAGGAGAATTCATTTCGATGGGGTCCGATGCCCACGACCTTGAAAGAATAGGAGAAAACTTTGAACCCTTCACAGCCTTTGTTAAACACTGTGGGTTTGGCTATATAACTTACTTTAAGGAGAGAAAGAATGTATGCTTAAAGATTGAGTAGATTACTGCGGCTTCTCTTTTTCGCTGTTTTTCTTGTAAGCCTTATACTTACCACCCATTTTCAAATATTTGATAAATTGTTCTTTATCGAAAATTTTCTCAAAAGCCTGGTCTGTCTTCGTTGTCCATTTATCCTGAACAGATTTATAACTCTCGCGGGTCTGTATGCCGGCCACTTTCATTGATTCTACCTCATTCATGAGGTCTGTAAAATTTCTCTGAAGAACGGAGTCTACAAGAAACAACTGATAGTCCTTGAGATTGAGCTCTTTTTGAAGTCTTTCTGCCTGCTCGGAAGCAACTTCTATAGGCGTTTTTTGTGGTTGCTGCTCCTGATTCTGACCATAAATGAATGGTGAAAAAAACAGGACATTAATTATCAGAATAAGTAGTTTGCTGGCTTTCATCGCTTTCATGTTGGTACAAAAATAATACTATCTTTGTAAAGATAGAAATAGCTAATCAAAAATCAATCAAATAATAATATGAAACAAACTATTATCTCGTTC
>JAAXVX010000345.1 GCA_013335275.1 Bacteroidales bacterium | reverse complement strand
AAGGGATTCGTCATTCAAAGACGGACTGCTTGTAATGGACAGCAAAATCAAGCACAAAGGCGTAAACGGTTTTACAAGAGAATGGCCGGGCAAAGCACTTTCGTCAATTGAAACAATTGAAGCTGTAGACAGAAAATGGGAATCACTCGGGCTGGGAGAACTTATTCCTTCCCCTTCACGGAAATTTTCAAAAGAGTTAAAATAGCAAGACCAAGGAAAAGAAACATAGAGGCAAAAGAGATTCTGCCTATATAGTCTCCGTATTTTACGAAGGTTGTTATTTTGCTGTTGAGGTTCAGTTGCCCGCTGAGTAATCCGGGTTTCCACCACTCTGTTCTTGCCACAATATCCCCACGCTGGTTAATAAAAGCGCTTACCCCCGTGTTCCCGCAACGGGCGATGGATCTTCGCGTCTCAACAGCCCTTAGCTGGTCGAAATAAAGATGCTGGGTATATCCGGGAGAGTCAAGCCACCAACCGTCGTTTGTTATTATAGCCATTACGGTTGCGCCATTCAAAACGTACTCCCTGTAATAATTTCCGTATATCGATTCGTAGCAGATTGCCGTCCCTATAACAGTTGTGCTGTCGTGCGATTTGTATACGCTCCTCTCCTTCTGGGTTCCGTAACTTCCAAAATTTCCCCCAAGTTCTATAACAAACATCTTGAACCCGCCCAGATATTTAGGATATGGCAGGTACTCAACAAGAGGAACAAGTTTGGATTTATGGTAAAACATTATTCTTTCCGAGCTGTCTATATAAATTGCAGTATTGTAAGATTCATACCACCCGCCGTTGATTCTCCTCGCTGTGTAATTGGGCCGGTGTTCCCCGCTGAATTTTTCTTTCGGATACATGAAATATGTCGAAGCACCAAATATCAGATTAACGTTCTTATTCCTGCGGACAACCTCTGCAAACCTGTTGAAAGAATCACTTGAATATGGTTCGTTTTCTATTATTCCCGAAGAGAATGTTTCAGGAGCAACAACAAAAAGAGTGGAATCCGTTACACCCGCGTTCACAAGCGACAATAACCTCTCGTCCTGCTCTTTTTGAGTCATGCCTCCAAATTTGTCGTGATAAGGGTCTATGTTGGGCTGAACTATAAGGAAGTTCTTTGGCTCGGGCTTCTCTTTATATCCGGCATATATCAGGTGCGAAATAAAAGCAGGCAGTATAATAACCAGCGCAAGAAGAGAATATCTGATTTTTATCGTTTTTTCCGATATCGAACTGTTTATTATTTTGCTCACCAGGTCAAAGACAAAAATACTTACAACAAGAGTCCATAGCGTTCCGCCGAAGACTCCGGTAAATTCATACCACTGGACAACCTTGTACGACGTTGCAAATCCGTTTCCCAAAGCCAGCCACGGCCAGGCAATTTCGCCCTCGGCAAGAAGGTGTTCAAAAGCAATCCAGCCAAGAATAAGAAATGAGTACCCTATTGCATTATTTGTCCGCTTGCGAAACCAGCTGTAGGCACGGACTACCAGAGTTACACCCAGCGAATAAAGCAATATCGCCCCTACAGCCCCTTTGAAATTTGCATAAGCGATCCAGTAAGTCGTAAAGGAGTTCCACAAAATAAACGTCAGATATATATAGAACCAGCCGCCTTTAGTCTTGTTTTCGGAAATATATCTTTCCAAAAATAATATTGGGACAAGAGCAATGAGGATAAGTATCCCAAAACCAGGGAACAAAAAGGGAAGAGATAGCAGAATTGAGCCTGCACAAACAAGAAAGGCAATAATTTTAGTTTTTTTATTCAGTCTTAAATTCATACTTTTGCCGCCCAAATTGTAACAATTATCACACATGAGAAAACTACTTCCTTCTATGATTTTATCAATTGTCTTCGCTTTCTACGCACCGTACCTTAAGGCACAAGAGGTAGTCAAAGATACAATAATTAACAATTATCGCATTGAGGAGCTAACATTTGTGTCTACCCCAAAGGAGACATATTTTCTGAATCAGCTCCCCGCATCTGCTACCATTTTGAATAAAACAGAGGCTGAGAGCGGCGGCAGAAATTCGATAAAAGGACTCTCGGGAGTTATTTCAAATCTTTACATACCGGACTATGGCTCAAAGATTACATCGGCAGTGTATATCCGCGGCATCGGCTCGCGATTCTCTCCTGCCCCGTCCGTT
>JAAXVX010000344.1 GCA_013335275.1 Bacteroidales bacterium | reverse complement strand
AACCTTCGCCGAAGCGGAGCGCTAACGACCCCGCAGCGGAACTTTCAGGTTGCTGTACGTGAAGCGGTATGACTTACGATAGACCCGCCGGCAGGCTGGCATAAATGGCCTGACGGTCGGATTCCATCCGGAGGCACTCCGGGTATGATTGAAAGGGGTGAGGGTATTCAGATGCTGGACTGTGCCGGCATGCCGGTCTGTCGAGCACAGCGATGCTGAGGCCTATGCTGAAGCCAGCACGAGCCCTGGAATGCTTTTCCGGAATGACAGTGATGGAATGAAGGCAATGCAATCGAGGGCGAAGTGTGTAAATACATGTTGGTATTAAGACATGTATACATGTTGAACGATTTCGGAAAGATGTCAGATGGAGACGACAACCAAGGATTGAAATTTTCGCTATTCCTGAGATTAATCGATCGGTTAGCGATCATGCATACTTTTCGATGAAAATCTATACATGATTCAGACTCGCGTATAAAAACACGAAAAAAATATACACGTCAAGGAACCACAGATTGAACCAAGGAGAATGTTCAGGTTATTGTTCACCAATATTCGACCCGTAGTGTTTTATGCTACTATCCACCTGATACTTCAATAGCTAATTCCACTGCTGTATACTCTCGGTCTGAGAACTCATATTTCCCAGAACTGTTCCTCTGGAGCTTCAATGCTCTGGCAACTCTCTCTCCTTCAGACTCAAGCGCTTGTACAACAGCACTTTTCTCTGCCGCGTGAAGAAATCTGGACTGTTGAATTATCACTGGTAATGACCAATTTCCTTCAATACCCTGAAGAACCGGGAGTGCCTGTACCGCATCAAGTTTCTTACTGTCAACGATCCTGCCATATATCTGAGTAGTCTGAATCTCCCGATGACCCAACAGCTTCGATACTGTATATAAATCACACCCGGCTGTAAGGTTCAAAGTGGCAAAAGTGTGACGGGATACATGGAAATGCAGCTTGTAGGTAATACCCGCAAGAGCACCCCATGAATAAAGATCTCTACCAATCAGCTCACGGCTCGGAAGGATAAACACTTTTTCACTGCCTGAAGAGGCATATTTAGGATGAAGCTCCCTCGCTTCCTGCAAAATCCTAACAGCCTGTTCAGAAAGTGGAAGATTCTCATATTGACAGGTTTTTCGCTGTCGAAACTGAATGAATGGTGCTCCATTAATAAGGCTTATCTGTTCCCATCGTAACGATTCAATATCAGATAATCGCAAACCAGAAAAACAGGCAAAAAGAAATGCCTGCTTAATCATTCCATTCCGACAATTCGTACGATGAAGAGCTTCAACCTGCTCGATAGAAAGGAAATGACGCTGAATATCAGTTTTTTTTATACCGGGAACCTTTGCGGAAATATCTTCGGCGAGATAGCCCTCTCTAAACGCTTGTTTCAGCACTGTTTTAACAGAGGTTAAGTATCCTCCTGCTGTATTCTGGCTTATATTATCAAGAGAAAGAAGGTGAGCTTTGAAGCGTTCAAGCCATGCGCCATTCACAGAAGCAAAAGGTATCACTCCACCAGAATACCTCTGCAGAATTGGAAGGACGTTAACATACTTCGGATATCTTCCCTTTTCGGTTATGTGTCGATAAAATTCAATGAAATTATCGGTCGCCTTCACCTTTCGTCCGAACACACCGGCAGGATCACGAGCCAAATCCCTTTCAATCTGGCGAGCCTTATCCTGTACATTTCCCAGAGCCTCCCTATACTCCTTACGGTTTTTTGGACTAGCCTGCAATCCACTCTTCTGAGAGAACCGCCCGTAATCCTTGTGGTAGGTATCAATGTAGAAGGCAACCTCTCCGGAAGCCATCTTTCTTTCTCTGATCTTGACGCCCATCCTGCCCCCGATTTGTAACTTTTTTGCAACAAGATCCTCTTGGATCCCAAATAAGTTACAAAAACAACAGAAAAAAGAAAAGCATAAGAGAATCAAAAAGAAACAAAAAGAACGCTTATCTTATTTAAATAAATACACTAAAGACATAAAACAGAAACAACCGGAATACATCTAAATCACCGTCCACTAAAACAGTACGACTTGATATTGACAAACTCCTTCAAGCCGTAAGACGAAAGCTCGCGACCGTACCCGGACTCTTTCACGCCGCCGAACGGCATCCGTGGATCGGATTTCACCATGCT
>JAAXVX010000072.1 GCA_013335275.1 Bacteroidales bacterium | reverse complement strand
ACACTTGCCGGTAACTGTTACAATCCCCTCGAAAAGCGGTTTATTCTTCTGAACGGCTTCATAAACTGCAAGAGCGGTTCCCACATTCTGCACCACTACTCCCGTATCGATAGGCAATCCCATAGAGGGAACCTGCCTTTTTACAATTGCATCAATCAGTTGTTTTTCTCCTCCCTGAGGATATTTTTTTAACAGAGATACAACCTTTATCTGCGGATAACTCTTTGAGCAGAGTCCTTTCATTTTCTTAATTGCCTTTGGCTTGTTGTCCTCGATTCCAAGAAAGCATTTATTTACGTTAAGCGCCTTCATCATTATTTTTGCTCCGATAAGAATCTCTTCCGGCTGCTCCAGCATGAGCCTGTAGTCCGAAGTAAGGTACGGCTCGCATTCAGCACCATTTATGATTAGATACTCTGCCTTCTTGCCGGGAGGAGGAGACAACTTAATATGAGTGGGAAATGCCGCACCTCCAAGACCTACTATACCGCATTCTGCAATCTTTGCAAGTATTTCCGGACCGCTCATCTTTATCTCTCTTAAAATTTCGCCCGAGCGGTTGATATTATCAAGCCAATCGTCGCCTTCAACTTTAATTACTATGTGCTGAACAGGGTTTCCCGCAAGATCCGGTAATGGTTCAATAGAAGAAACTGTCCCGGAAACCGAAGAGTGTACATTTGCCGAAATAAATCCGTTTGCTTTGGCAATAAGCTGACCGGTTTTAACCTTGTCTCCTTTAGCCACTACAGGTTCGGCAGGAGCTCCCAGATGCTGGGACAAAGAAATATATGCCATTTCCATTAAAGGAAAGTTCTCTATTGCCGCGTTTACCGAGATTTTGTTATCACTGGGGTGAATACCCCCTATTGAGAATGTTCTACTCATAATTAAACACTATTACTGTTCTTCTGCTGTTAATACCTCTTTCTTAGGCACCCGTACAGGGAAGTTAACCTCCCATATTGCATTTGTAGGGCACTCAACCACACATTTACGGCAGAGTTTGCATTTATTGTAATCTATATAAGCAAGGTTCGACGATATTGTAATTGCATCATAAGCGCATACCTTCTGGCATTTTGTACATCCGATACATGCAACTGAACAGGATTTTCTCGCAATTCCGCCTTTATCCTTGTTCATACACGAAACAAATATTCTCTTTCCTTTAGGCCCTTTATTGCGAAACTCTATTAATATTTTTGGACAGGCCTTTATACAAGCTCCGCAAGCTGTGCATTTATCGGCATCAATCTCGGGAAGTCCTGTTCTCGGATCCATTTTCAATGCGTCAAATTTGCAGGATAATTCACAGTCTCCCTGACCAAGGCAGCCATATCTGCATCCGGTGTCGCCGGAATAAAGGGTAGACATAACGGCGCAGGACTGATATCCGTCGTAATTGCTGGTTTTGGGTCTGCTGTCACAATTGCCGTTGCACTTCACAACCGCAACCTGAGGAGCTTTTTCTGCAATAGTACGGCCCAGATAGCCGGCAACATTTTTCATTACATCGTTTCCTCCAACGGGGCAATACATGTTGTCAAGACTTTCGGCCTTTACACATCCTTCCGCAAAAGCCCTGCAACCTGCGAAACCGCAGCCTCCGCAATTTGCACCGGGAAGTATGGCTTCAACATCGTCAATTCTCGGATCTTCTTCAACTTTGAATTTTTGCGCAGTAAAATAGAGGATCAAAGCCAGTCCGAGACCAAGAAGACTCAGACAGACAATTGTAAAAATAATTGTAGTCGTCATTATTTGTTCAATTTTTCAATCGTAAAAACAAACTCTCTTTTGAATCTGTCCCTGAGAAGGTATACTCCTATGTAATATACTGCAAGAGCCATAATTATTGAGAGTCCGGTAGTCAGTTCTCCAATTCCGAAGGATGACAAAGATAATAATATTAGAATTAAAATTAAAAGCGGAATAAGGTAAGAAATATACAGCGCTTTGAATCCAAGACTTTTCCTGAGAATGACATTTACTGTTTCTCCTATCTCAAACATTTCATAACCTTTGTTTTCTACCTCGACAACCTTTGACTCTGTCTCGCTCATCGAGCACATCGATTTTGCATTGCAGGAAGAACAGGCAGACTGGCTGATTATCTCAACCATAATATAATCTATGCCTATTTCGATAATCTCTCCCTGATGTTCAATAATATCGCCTGAATTTTTCATTTATTTTAATTTACTGGTCTGTGGAAATTTTAGGTTTTCAAACTTTGTAAGCCTTCCATAAACTTTTCCTATTACAATTTCCATCTCAAACATTAGCGGAATTTTGTTGGAATCTTCCGTTATCCATATTATCATCTCCTTATCGCCTCTGAAAACTTTCCCTGCAACGAGCTTTGCGGCAAATTTCATAGTCCGGAATGTACCGGTTCCGGGAATCTTCTTAACCTCTCTTCCAATAAAACGATAATATATATCATATAACTCCCCGTCAATAGTAAACATCATTGGCTGCTTGTCTCCCGGTTGCAATTTTGTAAAATCCAGATTTCTGGCATAATAAAACAGAGTAAGAATATCAAAAGTGCAGTTGGTCCCTTTTAAAACTGTATCGGTAACAGGGTTGTCATATTTTTGAACTTTTGCTCTGATTGTATTATCCTGAGAGAAGGAGTAGGTGTTTTTCATTCTGTACTTCCCTTCCTCAACGCTCCTGTAAAAATAAAACGGGCGAATGCTGGATGCATAGAATTTTGATTCATAGAGATCTCTTACTTTGAAAAACATATCATAAAACTTATATGTCTTTCCTGTAACAGAGGCATGAAAATGCACCGGCTGTGCGCCTCCGCCAATGCGCCTGAGAGTAGTCACACCCTCTCCCACATCGGTCATTACAGATCCCCATTTATATGTCACTACATAAGTGAGCGACTCTCCGTCTTTAAATGAGAGGTCCTTTTCGGCAATATCCCTTATAGAATTGCATTGTAATTCCTGTGAAAGGGAAATCACAGGTAAAAGAATAAATCCAAGAATAATTGAAAGTCTGATTCTCATGTTAATTCTTTAGAAGTCAAAGTCCGAATTTGGTTTGAACTCGCTGCTGTTGAGCTTGGACCCGAAAGTCTGCACAACTCCTGAATGGTTTCCTCCCGAGAGGTCAGGATCGGTCATGTCCACAAATCTCACCTCAGAACTCCTGAACCGCATCTGAACATCGCACACGGCACCATTACGGTGTTTTGCGATAATAATGTCCGAGACACCGGTCATTGCAGGATCTTCCGTTAAACCATAGTAGTCCTGGCGGTGAATGAAAATAACAATATCAGCATCCTGTTCAATCGCACCGGACTCCCTGAGGTCACTCAGCTGAGGACGTTTTGAACCGCCCCGTGTTTCAACTGCACGGCTAAGCTGAGAAAGTGCAATTATTGGAATATTAAGTTCTTTGGCAATCGCCTTTAGCGATCTTGAAATTGAAGATACTTCCTGTTCACGCATTCCGCGAAGCTCAGGAGGGCCGCTCATAAGCTGGAGGTAGTCAATTATAATTGCCTTTACTCCTGCATTTGAAACCAGCCTGCGCGCCTTTGATCGAAATTCATATATCGAAAGCGATGGAGTATCATCTATATAGAGCGGTGCTTTAATAAGCTGAGTAAGCCTTGTATTTATCTGGGTCCACTCGTACTCTTCCAGTTTTTTCCCTCCTTTGATTTTATCGGAAGAGAGCCCTGTTTCGCTTATCATTAGCCTTTTTACAAGCTGAAGCGAGGACATTTCAAGAGAGAAGAAGGCTACAGGAATCTGGTGTTCAACAGACATGTTTCTTGCCATTGTGAGCACAAATGCGGTTTTACCCATAGAAGGCCTCGCAGCAAGAATGACAAGATCGGAAGGTTGCCAGCCCAGAGTAACCCTGTCCACAGATGTATATCCGGAACGTACTCCGGAAAGGCCGTCGGAACGGAGCTGATTCGTATGAAGCTCCTCTATGGCATCTTCGATTATGGAACGAACCGGTCTTGTTTCCCGTTTTATATTTCTGTCCGAAAGTGTGAAAATCTTCTGTTGCGTTGCATCCAGAAGGTCGTCAACAGGAATGTTATCGTCGAAAGAGTCTTTCTGCACTTCATACGAAATGCTGATGAGCTCTCTCTGAATATACTTCTGAAGCAATATTTTGGCATGGTACTCAACGTGAGCAGCAGAGCTTATCTTCATGCTCAGCTGGGTAAGGAACGCAACTCCTCCTATAAATTCAAGGTCACCGGTTCTCTTTAATTCATCCGATACAGTAAGAAAATCTACGGGGTTATGGTTGTCCGAAAGCGTTTTTATGGCACTGAATATTTTCCTGTGCGTTTCTTTGTAAAAACATTCGGCATTTACAATTTCGAGCGTATCAGGAACAGCATGCGGCTCAAGCATTAATGCCCCGAGAACAGCTTCCTCGATATCAACAGCCTGAGGCGGTTTTTTCCCCATGTCCATGGCCAGTGAATCAATATTTTTGTCTGTCCCCTGCTTAGGTTTGTTGTATACTTTTGCCATATTAAACTTTTATATTCTGTCCAACGCTCTTTTTATTCTAACCAAAGACCACTCTATCTCTTCGTCGGTTATAGATAGTGGCGGCGCAATTCTGAAAGACGACGGCGAAAAAAGAAACCAGTCGCTCATTACTCCCTCTTCCAGCAGTAGCGGAAGAATTTTTTCGGCATACTCTCTCTTTCCCAAATCTACCGCAATTAACAAACCGGCCGCTCTCACTTCTTTTACGAGAGAATGGCTCTCAAGTGCCCTTTTGTAAATATTGCTTTTTCTCTCTGCGTCTTCAATCCAGTTCTCCCTCAGAAGTATCTTAAGCGAAGCCTGTGCTGCTGCACAGGAAACGGGGTGTCCCCCGAATGTCGTAATGTGTCCGAGTACCGGACTTGTCTGCCAGTCACTCATTAACACTGCAGATGCAGCAAATGCACCAAGTGGCATGCCTCCTCCCAACGCCTTTGCTAAGGTAATAATATCCGGAGTAACTTTGTACTTCCTGCAGGCAAAAAGTTTTCCACAACGGCCAAACCCTGTCTGTATCTCATCAAATATAAGAATGGCACCCGTTTTATTACATTTTTCGCGTAGCGCGGCAAGGTATCCCGGGGTGGGAACTATTACCCCTCCTTCGCCCTGAA
Source organism: Bacteroidales bacterium (assembly GCA_013335275.1). Lineage (GTDB taxonomy): Bacteria > Bacteroidota > Bacteroidia > Bacteroidales > UBA932 > Bact-08. Next base: position 2,168 of record JAAXVX010000072.1, on the reverse strand, counting down.
CAGGTTCTATTATTACAGCAGCGGTCTTTTCGGAAATTTTTTCCAGATCATCCAAAGAGTTGAATGATATATGATTTATATCCGGGAGCAACGGCCGGAAAGCATTCTTGTAATACTCATCCCCCATGAGGCTCAGGACTCCGTGAGTACTTCCGTGGTAACAGTTATAGCAGCTGATGATTTCTCTTCTTCCCGTGTGCCTTTTTGCAAGTTTAATTGCAGCTTCATTTGCTTCACTTCCGGAGTTAACGAAATAAATTACATCAAGTGGATCCGGCAGTTGGGAAGCGAGAAGCTGAGCAAGTTCGACCTGCGGCGCCTGAATTATCTCGCCATACACCATGAGATGCATATGTCTCTCTGCCTGTTCCTTAACAGCATCTATCACCTCCCTGTTGGAGTGACCCACATTTGAAACCGACACCCCGGAAACGAGGTCGATGTATTTTTTTGAATCCGGTTCAGGTGTATAAATAAACACCCCCTCTGCCCTTTGAATTTCTAATCCCAAAGGTGAGGGGGAAGTTTGACCTACATGCCTGAAAAATAGTTCCCTTAATCTATAGGGCCTATTTAGCATTATTCTTTCTCAAAATCTGCGTTAACTAAAATTCTTCCGCAGTATTCGCAAACAATTATTTTTTTGCTTGACGCAATGTCCATTTGTCTTTGAGGCGGGATTTTGTTGAAGCAGCCTGCACAGGCATCTCTTCTGACAGTAACCACTGCAAGACCATTTCTGGCATTTGACCTTACTTTCTTGTATGCTGCAAGCATTCTGAAGTCTATCTGAGCCTGAATCAATTCTGATTCTTTTAGAAGTTCCTCTTCTTCTTTTGCTGTTTCTGCAACAATTGAGTCAAGTTCTTTCTGTTTGTTTTCCAGGTCCTTCTTCCTTTCATCCAAAGCAGTGATTGCTACTGTGAGAGCAGCTTTCTTTTCTACCTGAAGTATAGTATTTTCCTTAATCCTCTTGTCCTCAAGTTCAATTACCAGACCCTGATACTCTATCTCTTTTGTAAGAGAATCAAATTCCCGGTTATTTTTGACATTGTTTTGCTGTGTTGTATATTTCTCAATTAGCAGTTTTGCGTTATCGAGATCCATTTTCTTCTGAAACAACAACTTATCAACGTCCTTTATCTCGCCCTGCAGATTTTCGACTCTTGTCTTCAAACCTTCGATATCATCTTCAAGGTCCTTAACCTCTAAAGGCAACTCTCCCCTCAGAAGGTGGATTTTGTCAATTTTGCTGTCTGTCTGCTGTAACCTGTACAACAGGCTGAGCTTTGTCTCCATGCTTAGATCACCCTCGGAAGCAGTGCTCTTTTGCAATGAAACAAATGTGCCTCCGTCCAAAGGAGTCTCAATTGTCAGTTTGTGTTTTGTTGTTGCCATAATCCTATTAGTAATAGTATATTAGATTATTATTATTCTCAGAAATGCGAACTGCAAATGTAACTAAATTTTTTAACAGTATGCTTCTTAGTAATTCAAGTACTCCTGTTTCGCTTTCGAAATGGCCTATATCCATGACCATAAAGCCGTCTTCACATAAAAAATTATGATATTTCAGGTCCCCTGTTATGAATATCTGAGCTCCTGAATCCTTTGCTGCAGAGATTAGTGAAGAGCCGCTTCCTCCGCATAGTGCCACTTTTTTTATTTTTTTATCAATGGGTTTGGAACATCTTATATTTTTTACGGAAAATTTTTCTTTCACAAGAGAAACAACTTCCGGAAAATCCAGACGACCTTTAAATTCTCCAATAACACCCAACCCAAAGTTATCGCTTTCGTCCTTCGAAAGAAGCCTTACATTGCATAAACCCAGATTTTCCGCCATGAGACCGCTCACTCCGGAGATAACCTTATCTATATTTGTATGGATAGAGTAAATGACCAGATTGTTTTTAATTGATCTCTCCACCATTCTTTCAACAATGCCGGAACCTGTAATTCTTTTAAGCGGGCTGAATATCAGCGGATGATGAGTGATTATCATGTCTGCGCCACTCTCTATCGCCTCTTCTATCACTGCGGGTGTACAGTCAAGGGCAAGAAGAACCGATTTTACCTCAGCTCCCTCATTGCCAATCATAAATCCGGAATTATCCCAGCTCTCCTGTATAGAGTTGGGGGCAAAATCTTCCAGAATTTTTACAATT
>JAAXVX010000343.1 GCA_013335275.1 Bacteroidales bacterium | reverse complement strand
CTGCGCATATGGCGATGTTCATGCACTGAGCACACCGGAAAAGAACTATCTTGAAGATGGTTTCTGGGCAATGAAGATGGAAGACGAAAGACCTATTAAAGGGAAAACAGTAACATTCCTGCGCAGAGTTAAGGATGTAACCGAGGAAACCCACAAGCTAATGGATAGTCTCGATAAAGTCGGACCAAGAGGTATCTTTTTCATGAGAAAGGTTTCAGGTATTCTCGAAGACAAATACAAAACTGCAGGTTACGAAGTTGGCTTATCTTCAATGTGGAGAGGCGAAAAATACTATCTCTATTTTATGGAGACCTATACCGATGTTCGCCTTGTAGGTGCTCCTCCGGTATCAGTAGGCGCATTTGGCGGAGAGACCGACAACTGGGGATGGCCTCAGCATAAGGGAGACTTTGCAATGTACAGGGTTTATGCCGGCAAAGACGGAAAACCTGCTGAATATTCAGGCTCGAATGTTCCTCTCAAAGCAAACAGATACCTTACAATCTCTACAAAAGGGGTAAAGGAGAACGATTATACCATGATTCTGGGCTATCCCGGAAGAACAAACAGGTATACATCTTCTTTCGAGCTGAAAGAGAAGTACGATATCCTTAATCCGGTTATAAGCGGTGTGAGAAGAGCCAAGCTTGATGTTTGGAAAAAATATATGGACGGCTCGGATGCAATCCGCCTTAAATATTCCGACAAATACTTTGGAATAAGCAACTATACCGACTATGCTAAATGGGAAAACATCTGCATCAATCGTTTTGACATTATTGAAAAGATTGCGGCCAATGAAGCAGAATTGCAAAATTGGATAAACGCAAAACCGGAAAGAGTGGCAAAATACGGGAAGATGCTTGAAAACCTTAAGAAAGGATACGAGACAGTTGCCGGTATTACAAAAATTAAGGAATATTTCAGAGAGTCCATTGTAAGGGGTGCAGAATTTACAGGAAACGCACAACGCTTTAACACTATTGCATCAACAGCAATTAAAGCAAAAAAAGACTCAATTTCCCCATCGGACAGCAATGTTGTTTACTTTTATAAGAAGGTTGCAAAACCTGCTTTTGAAAGCAGCGATGTTACTGCAGACAGAGAGTTGTTCAAGGTAATGCTTCGCTATTATGTAAAAGAGGTTCCTGCTTCGTATATGGTTCAGGAATTTAAGGATCTTTTGGCTAAGTGTGATAACAGCACTGATAAGCTTGCCGACTATGTTTATGACAACAGTGTATTGACCGACCCTGCCCGTCTCGACAACTTCTTCAAAGTAAAAAGAGGAGTAAACGAGATTCTGGCCGACCCAATGATTATAATTGTCAAAACAAGCGGAATTGTTGAATACAACAAAACCGAAGACAAGTTGCTTAAAGATGCCGGTTTAGACATGGCAAGCCTTAGAACTGATTACACTCATGCGATGTATGAGATGAATCTTGAGAAAGGAGTTAGCACCTATCCGGATGCAAACTCAACAATGAGGCTCACATACGGAACAGTTGGAGGAATCAATGCACGTGACGCTGTTTACTACGGTTACCAGACAACAACCGAAGGAATCCTCGAAAAGATCGATCCTACAAACTATGAGTTCAAAGCAAAACCTGGTTATGAAGCAGCATTAAACACTGCAAACTGGGGCAAATGGGGTCAGAACGGAAAGCTATATGTAAACTTCCTTTCGGACAATGACATTACCGGTGGCAACTCCGGAAGTGCCGTACTCAACGCAAAAGGCGAACTAATAGGGCTTGCATTTGACGGAAACAGAGAATCAATGGCAGGTAACGCATACTTCGTAAACGGCTACAACAAGTGCGTAAACGTAGATATCCGTTACATCATGTGGGTAATTGACAAATACTGCGGCGCCGGCTACCTGTTAAACGAAATGAAGTTTTCGGACAAATAGTCGCTTTAGCCACAGTCCCGGGCAATTTGCTCATTAACAAAATAAACTGGTCATTGACCATTAACATTTTAAGAACCGCCCCCTTTCGGGCGGTTTTTTTGTTGCCCACAGCGCCGCGCTCAGGGTTTTCGCCAATATGTGCATAATTGTTACCCTTGACCATGAACCGACTCGCCTCCATCCTGCCCTCCGCTCAAGTGCTTGTGAGCGTTGACGCCACCAGCAAGAAGCGTGCTTTTGAAGAAGCGGGTCTGCTGTTCGAG
>JAAXVX010000071.1 GCA_013335275.1 Bacteroidales bacterium | reverse complement strand
TGTCCGCCAACTCCCGAATAGAAAGTAGTTCCAAGCGAGTCTGCACAAACCTGGCCTGTAAGGTCTATCTGAAGTGCCGAGTTTATTGCAGTTACTTTAGGGTTTTTTGAAATAATAAAAGGATCATTTGTATATGCAACATCCTGCATGAGAACCATTGGGTTGTCGTCAATAAAGTCATAAACTTTTTGTGAACCCATAAGGAATGTAGATACCATCTTACCTTTATCAATTGCTTTGTTTGCACCGTTTATTACGCCGCTTTCTACGAGGGGAAGAACGCCGTCTGCAAACATTTCGGTATGAATACCAAGGTTTTTGTGACCGCCAAGCTGAGCAAGAACGGCATTTGGAATTGCGCCTATGCCCATTTGAAGGCATGCTCCGTCTTCGATGAGAGCTGCGCAGTTTTTACCTATTGCAGTTTCGATTTCATCGGGAGCCTTGAAGTGTGCTTCCTCGAGAAGTTCGTTGTCTTCAACGAAATAATCGATCAGGCTTAAAGGAATCATTGCGTCTCCCCAGGCTCTTGGAACGTTTTTATTTACAACTGCAATCACATGTTCTGCGCACTCAATAGCAGCAAGCGTAGCATCTACCGATGTTCCCAGTGATACGAACCCATGCTTGTCAGGTGAGGAAACCTGAATCATTGCAACATTTATGGGAAGGGTGCCGCTTCTGTATAGTTTTTGAGTTTCGCTCAGGAAAACAGGAATGTAATCTGAATAGCCGGCCTGAACACTCTTGCGGACATTGCCTCCTACGAAAAATGCCTGATGAAAGAAAATGCCTTCATATTTTGGTTCGGTATAGGGCGCGGCACCTTCTGTGTGAAGATGGTGAATCCTTACATCCCTTAATTCGCCGGCATCTCCTCTGCGAATTAGAGCTTCCACCAACACCTTTGGAACGCTGGCCACGCTGCTTAAGTGGATGTGGTCGCCTGATTTAACTACCTTTACCGCCTCGTCGGCACTGATGAATTTTAGATTAGTGTGCATGATAAGTGATTAATAATTAGTTATATTGTATTATATTCTTCATTTCAAAACAAGCGCCAAATGTATGAAAATTTTCTATCTTTGCATAACACTTTTAAAGGTATAAATGGCAATTGTTACATTAACAAGCGATTGGAGTAAGGGGGATTACTATTTGGGTGCCCTAAAGGGTAAACTCGCAAGCCTTTCTCCCGAAATTAATTTCGTTGAGATAACAAATTCCATTCCATCTTTTGATGTGTTGCACGAAACTTTTTTGCTTAAAAACGCATATCATCATTTCCCTCCCGGAACAATACATTTGCTTGGCGTAATGTGTGAGCCCACAAATGCGGCACCCATGGTGATAGTATATGCAAACAACCACTATTTTGTAGGAATTAATGACGGCAGGTTTTCTCATCTTTTTGAAAACCCTCCTTCAATTGCTTTCAAGATTAACCCTCCCGAAACATTTTCAAATTTTCTCTCTCTTGACCTTTTTGTCAGCGGAGTGGAAACTGTTTTGAAAAACAGCTTTGAACAAACGACTAAAGCCTGTGATTTGAAAAAAGAGTCGGTAACCAGAGTGGTTTATGACGAAAACAGTATAGTGGGAAGGGTAATTTATATCGACTCTTTCGGAAATGCTATTACCAACATTGAAAAGTCGGTTTTTGATAAAGTTCACAAAGCAAGAAATTTTACAATTTTCGTGCAGGGCCCTTACACAAAAATAAATAAGATATCCCGTACATATTCGCAAAATAATCCGGGAGAACTGCTTGCAATATTTAACTCTCTGGGATTTCTTGAGATAGCAATAAACCTTGGCTCTCTTGCGCAAACAGAAAGTATTACTTTAGCTTCTGAAATTAGAATCAAATTTAATAATGAATAGAGAAAAAGAGACCGAAGCCTTTATCAGGCTTCTTGATGTGATGGACGAACTCAGGGAAAAATGTCCCTGGGACAAAAAACAGACTATGGAGAGTCTGAGACCTCTCACTATTGAGGAAACATACGAACTGAGCGATGCCATACTTGGAGAGGGAGATCTAAATATTAGCAAGGAGCTTGGTGATTTAATGCTGCATATTGTGTTTTATGCCAGGATAGGAAAGGAGAGAGGCACGTTCGATATGGGAGATATAATGAACCGCTTGTGTGATAAATTAATATACAGGCATCCGCATGTGTTTGGAGAAACGGTTGTAAGCGGAGCCAAGGAGGTAATCGAAAACTGGGAGCAACTTAAAAGAGTTGAAAAAGACGGGAATAAGACTGTATTGTCCGGAGTTCCCCAATCTTTGCCGTCTCTTGTTAAGGCATACAGAATGCAGGATAAAGTGAGAGCTGTGGGATTTGACTGGAATGAAAGAGAGGATGTATGGGACAAAGTAAAGGAGGAGCTCTCTGAATTTGAGGCAGAACTTAAGGCAACCGGCAGCGAAGCCGACAGAAAGGCAAAATCTGAACAGGAGTTCGGGGATTTGCTTTTCTCGCTTGTGAATGCTGCAAGGTTATACGATATAAACCCCGACACGGCACTTGAAATGACCAATCTTAAATTTCAAAAGAGGTTTGGATTCCTTGAAAGCAGAGCGAAACGCGACGGGAAAAATCTCAAAGAGATGACTCTCGAAGAGATGGACAAGATTTGGGAAGAGGCAAAAGGCATTGTTGGTTAAAAAGAAATCATGAGTGATAATTGGCTGGAAAGAAGCACCCTGCTTCTGGGGAATGAAAAACTGGAATATTTAAAATCATTGACTATTGCTGTGGTGGGCCTTGGAGGAGTGGGAGCATATGCCGCAGAAATGCTGGCAAGAGCCGGTGTTGGCTCAATGATAATACTGGATGCCGACAATATTAATCCTTCAAATAAAAACAGGCAGCTGCTTGCACTTGAAAGTACAATCGGACAGCCTAAAGCACAACTGATGTACAACAGGCTCATGGATATAAATCCATCGCTCAAAATTACCGTAATAAAAGAATTTCTAACTCAGGAGAATGTTGATGAAATTCTTTCTTACAGGCCAATCGACTACATTGTTGATGCGATTGACACACTGTCTCCTAAAATAGCCCTCATTCAGTTTGCACTCAGGAATTCAATTAAAATTGTCAGTTCAATGGGAGCAGGTGCCAAAACCGATGCCACCAAAATCAAGATAAAGGATATTTCCAAATCATTCAACTGCCCACTTGCATACATGCTTAGAAAGAGGCTCCGTAAAGTTGGGATAAGCAAAGGATTTAATGTTGTTTTTTCTGAAGAGCTTCCAAATGAAGACGCTATAATAGCAGTTGAGGAGCAAAACAAAAAGTCTATGGTGGGAACGATTTCCTATCTACCTCCGGTTTTCGGGTGCATTTGTGCTCAGGCAGTGTTGGAGGATCTGCTCGGCCTGAATAAAAAAAATGATTATATTTGTACTTAAAACCTAAACTAAACAGTCCCTGATGAATATAACAATAAAAGAGGTTGAATCCTCTTCCGATATTGCCCGATTCATTAAGTTTCCTCATAAATTGTATAAAGGGAATAAGCAATATGTACCGGTGTTAAATTCCGACGAATTATCAATTCTCACAAAAAGTCCCTCTCTTGATTATTGCACATTGAAAATGTGGCTCGCATACGACAGCAGAGGCGAAATAACAGGCAGAATAGCCGCCATTCTCAATCCCAGGTCAAACGAATTTCATTCGCAGAAAAGACTTCGCTTTGGATGGTTTGATTTCATTGAAGACATAGACGTAGCAAAAGCTTTGGTAGATAAGGCAATTGCCTGGGGCAAAGAAGCCGGTATGGAAGAAATACACGGGCCGCTTGGTTACAATACATGGAACCGGCAGGGAATGCTGGTTGAAGGATTTGAAAATATTCCGCCAATCAACTGCCTGTATAACTATCCCTACTATCCGGAATTTATGGAAAAACTGGGATTTGAAAAGCAGATAGACTGGATACAGATAAAACTAAAGGCAAACTCCGGAGTTGATCCACGGCTTCATAAAATTAACGATTTGTTAATTGAAAAATACGGGCTCAAAATATTGGATTTAAAAGAGATAAAGAACAGAAAGAATTTGGTTGACAAGTTTTTCTCAAGTTACAACGAAAGCTTCAGGGATATACCAAATTTTGTTCCCCTTACAGAGAAGGAGATTAAACAAATTGGTGAAGAATATTTTCCAAAACTTCGCCCCGAACTTACGAGCCTTATTGTAGACAAAGACGATAATATTGCAGCTTTCGGAATTTGTTTTCCAAGTTTAAGCGAGGCCTTTCAGAAGGCTAAAGGACGGCTTTTTCCTTTTGGGATTTTCCATATCCTCAGAGCGATGAAACATTATAATACAATTGATTTTATGCTTCTTGGGGCTGCTCCTGAATGGCAGAAAAAAGGTATTTCATCGGTTTTTCATACTCATCTGGCAACAAGCTTTCAAAAGATTGGAATAGTTTCCGGAATAACAAACCCGCAGGCAGAAAAAAACCTTGCTCAAAAGGTGTGGGAGAGATACCAGCATGAACCATATATGCGGAGACGCTGCTACATTAAAAATATATAATATTTAGTTTATGACCATTAGTGACTTGTGTACTTTAGTGAATGGAACTGTCGTTTGCGGGGCAAACCGGATGAACGAATCTGTTGAATACGCATTTGCTTCCGATTTGATGAGTGATGTGCTTACTGTAAAGACAAATCAGTTTATTCTCATAACAGGTCTTGCAAACACACAATCCATAAGAACAGTGGAAATGTCTGACACTCCCTTTCTGCTGCTTTGCAGGGATAAGGAGGTAACAGAAGACATGAGAGAACTTGCAGAGGAGAGCAACATACTTATAATAAAAAGCCCTTATTCGCTTTTTAAATGTGCCGGGATATTGTATTCTGCCGGGTTAAAACCGATATACTAATATGTTGCTTGAATATAAGATTGAAGGCGGGGATTTTACCCAGGCAGGATATGCTTCTTCTCAAATTAAGAAGACCCTTAAGCAGCTTAATGTTGACCCGGCTGTAATTAAAAGAGTTGTAATTGCACTCTACGAGGCTGAGGTGAATATTGTTGCACATGCATACAGAGGTGTAATTTATGCACAGGTTGAGGGCAGCGGAATTAAACTCCGGCTTGAGGACGAGGGGCCCGGTATCCCGGATATTGAGAGGGCAATGACTCCCGGCTTTTCCACTGCTTCGCAGCAGGTGAGAGAGATGGGATTTGGTGCAGGAATGGGGTTGCCAAATATAAGCGACAATGCCGATAGTTTTAAAATAGAAAGTTCAGTAGGAAAAGGAACCACATTATATATTGAGATAAAATTCCGTTAGGATGAGTCAGACTACATACAACAGGGCGCTTGAGATAATGGGAGATGTTTGCATTGGATGCTCACATTGTATGAAGGTGTGCCCGACCGAAGCGCTAAGAGTCTCTCAGGGTAAAGCTAAAATTCATGTAGACTGGTGTATTGACTGCGGCGAGTGTTACCGCATTTGCCCAAACAGAGCAATTCGCGTAATGGATGACGATTTCAAACAGATTTTCAACTACAAACACAGAGTATTGCTTGTTCCGTCTGTGTTTTTCGCTCAGTTTGATGACTCAATTCCCAGGGAGAAAATTTACAATATAATAGGAGAACTGGGATTTACTGAGGTATGTGCTGTTGAGCAGAGTGTAGATACACTCATTGACGAAGTTAATGAATACATAAAGAGAGCTCCGCTGCCTGTCATATCCTCTTTTTGTCCGGCAGTAATAAGGCTGATTCAGGTGCGCTTTCCGTCTTTGGTGGACCATATTATGAGCCTCCTTCCTCCGATTGAGATAACTGCTCAGTATTATAAACGAAAATTTGCAAAAGAAGGAATAAAAGAGGGCGAATTTGGTATCTTTTACCTTACGCCGTGTATTGCAAAAATTGCATCTGTAAAATCACCGGTTGGGGGGTACACTTCTCCTATTCACGGTGTAATAAATATGGATTTCTTTTATAACAAAGTATATCTGGCGCACAAGCAAAAAATTCCAATTACCAGGCAAATTAAGATTAACGGTGAGCTCTCCTCGAAAGGAGTGCTTTATCCCACAACAGGCGGAGAATCTATGCATATTAAAGGCAAAACGCTCGCGATTGACGGGATGGACAATGTAATAGATTTTTTGGAAATACTGGAAAATGAGGAAATAGAAGGATTTGATTTTCTGGAATTAAGAGCTTGTGACGAGTCTTGTGCCGGAGGGATACTATCCCACAGGAATCGTTTTCTTACAGCCGAGAGCATGAAAAAATATGCCTCAACAATTCCGGACACCCATAATCTGATATCGGACTATAAAAAATACTGTTCTGCAGTGGTTCATATGGATAAGATTGAACCTCGCTCAATGGTAAAGTACGATAGAGATATCGACGCTGCCATTAAAAAAATGGAAGGAGCGAGGGAACTTAGAATGTTATTCCCGGGAATAGACTGTGGCGCATGCGGGGCTCCAAGTTGCGAAGCGCTTGCCGAGGATATTGTGAAGGGACAGGCAGAGATAAGTTCATGTATTTTTCTGAGGACTCTTTATGAAAAAAGGGGAGAGATATCTCTTGAAGAGGCAGTAAAAATCATGGAAAATATTTGGGGTAAATCGAGATTTGACAAAAAAATATAACAATAGCCGGAACTATGAAAGTAAAAGACGTTGCAGAGAAACTCTCATTAAAAATTTTTTCAGCCCCCGAAGGGCTAAACAGAGAAGTTACCGGAGGTTACACTTCCGATCTTCTGTCTGATGTTATGGGCCACGCCCAGGAGGGGCATATATGGATTACTCTCCAGACTCACAAGAACATTATGGCAGTGGCAAGTCTTAAAGATATCGCTGCAATTATTCTTGTCAAGGGATTCATCCCTGAACCGGAAACAATTGAACTCTCCGCACAGGAGGGAATTCCGGTACTTGGAAGCAGCTCTGAGGCATTTGAATTGTCGGGAAAACTATACGAAATGTTAAAATGATAAAGTCCGACCTCCATATCCATACTGTACTTTCACCTTGCGGAGACATAGAAATGACTCCATTAAACATTATCCGCAAAGCAAAAGAGTGTGGTATTGGCATTATTGGCATCACCGATCATAACTCGACTCTTAATTGTATGGAGATTATGCGAATTGGCAATATGGAGGGAATCTATGTCTTGTGCGGAGCGGAAATCACTACGAAGGAAGAGGTTCATGCTGTTTGTTTTGTTGAGAGCATCCATTTAGGTGCTCTTCAATTTTTTTTAGAAGAACATATTCAAAAAATTCCAAATAATCCCGAGATATTCGGTTATCAGCTTGCAGTAAACGAAAATGAAGAAGTTGTGGAGGAGGTGGATTATCTACTTATC
>JAAXVX010000342.1 GCA_013335275.1 Bacteroidales bacterium | reverse complement strand
AAAGGGATAAAAACGGTTCTGATTTCCAATGGTTACATAAATGAAAAACCTTTGCTGGAACTTTGCAGATGGCTCAATGCCGCTAATATTGACCTGAAATGTTTCGACGATTCTATATATAAAAAATTGACAGGTGGCAGATTGCAGCCTGTTCTCGACACATTGAAAACGCTTAAGAAGAATGGAGTCTGGCTTGAGATAACCAATCTTATTATCCCTGGATGGTCGGATAGTCCGGAAATGATTAAGTCCATGTGCGGATGGCTGGCAGATAACGGGTTTAAGGACACTCCTCTGCATTTTAGCCGTTTTTTCCCTAATTACAGACTTTCACAATTGCTCCCTACTCCGGAAAGCAGCTTAGTTAAAGCCCGGGAGATAGCAGAAAAGGCAGGAATAAAATATGTATATATCGGCAATATTCCTGATCTGCACGGAGAAAACACATCTTGTCCTGCCTGCGGGCACAGGATAGTAGAACGGGAAGGTTATCTTGTTAAGCAAAACGATATAAAAGCCAACCCGGACGAAAAGAATCCATTCCGAAAGGGTTTATGCCGGTACTGCGAAGAGGCAATCTCCGGAGTCTGGACGTAATCAGCTGAAAACAGTTGCAGTAAAAATATAAATTTCTGCCGTTTCCCATCCATCCCAGCCTATTCCGGCTTTGTCCCTTGAACAATGCCCAAGAAACTCATCCATACTCCAGCCTGTTTCAGAGGCAACCTGAGGCAGGAAAACTCCTGAGTGTTCTCCTTTTTCCATAAAGACGCCATGCTTCCCAAGCTCAATTTCTGAAACGCTGTTTATCTTTTTAAGCGGAGAAAGAACAGAAATTTCAATCTCAATATCTGGTAACTCTTCCTGTTCCACCGGAGGAAAACGATAATCGAAGATAGAAACTGAAGTAGCCATATCCTGAATAATCTTGTATAGTGGCAAATCGCCTTTAAGTCGCCCAAGACAGCCTCTGAGTTCGCCATTTTTGTAAAGTGTTACAAATGCCCCGCATTTTGTTTTAAGAGCATGAGAATAGTCATCAGGATTCAGTTTATTCTTTTTTCTGTGAAGCACCACCGATTGTACAGACTCGCGCGCAATTTTCAACAGTGTCTTTTTTTCGGAGCCGGAGAGTTGAAAATCGCTGTTTGTATTCTTTTTTTCAGATACGGCAATTCCCCAGTATCCGACAACCTTTCTCTTCTCTCCATAGTATTCAGCGTCACCTGAGTTTTTGTAATCAATCGCAGAGTATTCCACCGAATCCATATCGTGGGTTATGTAGAGCAATGTAAGTACAGATGTCCATCCGCAAAGGCTCGTTGCAAGATGAAGAATATGTTTGCCGGCATTGCATTCAAGGGTAGAAAGGAGATTTTCAGGATTGTTAGTCAGGATTGCCTCTTTTGTAATTGTATCGACTCTTTGAGCATCTTCATAATCTGGATAATGGGAAAAATCGGAGCTTATGACAAACAGATTTTCAGGCGTAAAGTATGGCTTCAATGCCAGTGCAATCATTTTGCACACTTCCGGATCCGATGTTCCAATTACAATTGGAACAATGCAATAATTTTTTTTGAGGACATAATTTAAAAAAGGCAATTGTACCTCCAGGCTGTGTTCATTTAGGTGAGGGCCACTATCAGAGGTAAAGACATCCGGATTGCCTCCGACTAACATTTTACCAAATGTTTTATCAACCTTAACTCTCCCGTGGGGCATTAAAAAATCTCCGGCACAGTAAATCGCAGCCCCTTCGAAGCTGACCTGATGGGAAGATGCAATTATAAATACCCTTTTATAAATAATATTTCTGTCAATCTGATTGAAAGCAGATGCCGCAACTCCTCCGGAAAAAACATATCCGGCGTGCGGGCAGATAATAGCTCTCACATTGCTGCATTGTCTGGGCAAAGCGTCAGCAAAAAGGCGTTCAAGTGCCTGCTGCAGTTTATCGGGTTCTGCCGGATAAAACATACCTGCGACAGCAGGTTTTCTATCGAAAGGTTCTGAAGTGGATTTCATATCTTTCAAATATTAAATATCCACTGAAAATATAGTGATTTTTTTAGAAAATGATGCCAATTGCCGGAACAATTTTTTATTTAGCACTTTTCATATCCGAACTGAAATCATACTTCTGAACAAGGTCCCTTAGCTTATCCTCAGGCAAAATAACATTAAAGTGC
>JAAXVX010000341.1 GCA_013335275.1 Bacteroidales bacterium | reverse complement strand
AGCCATAAATCCGGAAACATTTCAAAGCTCTCTTTAGTATACAACACCTCTGTACCCGAGGCTGCTTTTTGTACATTCCCATACATAAAAGGCCCGGACAGGAGTTGTTTCGGTTCCTCTTTGCGATTTGGGTTAAGGGTACAAAACCCGCTTTCTCTGCTGATTTCATTAAAAGACGACAGAAGCAAGGTGTTTTTTTCATCAATATATTCCTTCTTTTCGTCGAGTTTCAAGACTCTGTATGTGATATGGGTTTCCCTCCCGTTGCGTGTTATTCTCTCCGGAGCGAACACTCCCTCAGGACTCACCCTCCAGATGTCGTACCGGTCATAGATGTAAAGTGCTGTCTCCTCCTCGTTCCATCCTGCAATCTGATATGAAGAAGGCCATTCCGGAACATCATTCTCTTCGTCGGATGCCTTAATGACGGCCGGAGAGGAAACTCTGTATTCTTTGAGTTTTGAAACCGAAAAAGCGAACCATGAGCTGTCCGGAAGGCTGTACCAATAAAGGAACCTGCCTTTAGGAGAGACTCTAACCTCTCCGTTGAGACCGGCTATCACAGGAGTAGACCTTCCCAGCAATGTATTGACCAGGTAAACATCGTATTTAGTCCTGCCTTCCCACATTTCTTCAAGTTTATACTTGTCATTTGATATATTGACAGCATAGTCCGAGTTTCCCTTGTCCAACATAAGAGAATGATCTGCCGAAGGAGATTCTATCTGGTTTGCAATATCATTTTTTATATCATATACTGCCAGAAAACTCTTCTTTTTATCTTTTTCCTTGTCAATAACCTGTATTGTAAACTGCGTTTTCTCTTTCCAGTTCCATACCTGAACCGTTGGCCATTCATCCTTTGCAACTGTTGTATCCCTTTGTCTATCAGCCGGAGCGGTGCCAAAATATATTTTTGTCCCGTCATCGGAAAAACGGAGCTCGCCATTTTCTGATACCCTCCATCCATCAGGGAAGGAGTTGCTTCCCTTAACGGCTATTTGTTTTGGCTCAGTTCCTTCGGATTTAAGCCGGAGCTCTCCACCTGAAATCCACGCAACATTCAAACCATCGGCCGAAATTGACATCTTATCCGTTTTCTTTGCAGACGAAAGTTCGATTGTATTATTGTTCTCAATTTGGGCATAAACAAGTTGATTTTTTGTCTTAATAAGTACGCTTTTTCCCTTTTTCGCAGGAAGATAGTCCGCTACCCCGGTAAATTTTTTCTCCACCCCTGTAGCCAGATCAAGTATTGTGAGTACAGAATCCTTCCCCTTAACAGCAACCCAGTTGCCCCAGTCCGGAAGCATCCTGAAAGAGACTATCGAATCTCTCTTTGTATACTCTTTTTTTGAAATGGAATAAAAAACCAACGATTCTGCTTTTTTCCCGGCTTTGTTCAAAACAAGATATCTGGAATCAGGGGTAAAAAAGATGGTTTTTGCCGAATCGACGCTAAAAATCTCTTCTCCTTTGGAATTATAAAGTTTTGCAACAGATTTCCCTTTCCATGGCTCAATTTTGACGGCAACATATTTACCATCATCAGAAATTTTTGAGTCTGTAATTCTGTTCCATTTAACAATATCATTAACCGTCAGCAATTTCTTACCTGGTTGTGCCTGAGTTGCCAAGACGGCAAAAATGATTAATGACAAAGCAATTATTAGTTTTTTCATCTTATTAGAATCTTTATTATCCGATTATTGTTAAAAAACTGATATCCCCAGTTCGGTGGTAAATCTCTCCAGTGCTTCAATACCTCTGTATGAATTTCCGTTGCTGTTGAGTTCCGGACTCCATACTGCAATTGAAAGTTTATTTGGGATAACCGCTACTATTCCTCCGCCAACTCCGCTTTTGCCGGGCATTCCCACCCTGAATGCAAAATCGCCTGACTCATTATACAATCCACATGTGAGCATTAGTGCATTAAGCCTTTTTACACTTCTGGGACCGCATACTCTTTGACCCGTAGTGGGAATAACTCCGCCGCTGGCTAGAAAAAGAAACGATTTTGCCAGTTCTTCCGTACTCATTGAGATGCTGCACTGATTGCAGTAAACATCAATTATATCCTCTACTTTGTTGTGTATGTTGCCAAAACTCTTGATAAAGTTTGCAAGGGCAAGATTTCTGTGAGATGTTTCCAGCTCGGATAAAGCAACAGATTTATCGTAACCGATATCC
>JAAXVX010000340.1 GCA_013335275.1 Bacteroidales bacterium | reverse complement strand
TAAACCGGCAAATAACGGATCACTGATTAAATGGGCACAACAGGGAGTCTTTCTTCTCAACGCTGTCCTTACAGTGAGAGCCGGAGAAGCCGCCTCGCACAGCAAAATCGGATGGATGGAATTTACAGATGCAGTAATTTCAAAACTCTCTAAAGAGAGAGACGGAATTGTTTTCATGTTATGGGGTAATTTCGCAAAGGGGAAAAGAGATCTTATAGATACCTCAAGACATTTCGTACTCGAAGCCCCTCATCCGTCTCCACTTGCCCGTGGAGGATTTTTCGGATGCAGGCATTTTTCAAAAGCCAACGATTTTATAAAATCAAAAGGAAAAGAGCCTATAAACTGGGCTTTGGAATAGATTAATATCTCTCCCCGAATATCTTAGAGCCAACTCTTACGATAGTACTTCCTTCCCGAATTGCGATATGGTAGTCGGAAGACATTCCCATTGATATTTCGGAAAAATCACTTTCTCCTTTAAATATAGTCTCTTTTAGAATTAAAAATGAGTCTTTCAGCGAGCGAAACTCTCTTACAATCACCTCCTGGTCATTTGATAAAGAGGCCATTCCCATTAACCCGCAAACTCTGATATATGAAAGCGTTTTAGACAGTTCTGCTGCCTGAATCAGTTCGCTGCGGGAGAATCCCTGCTTTGTCTCCTCCCCGGAAATATGTTCCTGTAGAAGAATTTTAACCGTAATTCCGGATTTCTGAGCTAAAGTATTAAGTTCATTCAAAAGGCGCATAGAATCCACCGAATGAAACAGAGTAACTCTGTCTATTATCAGTTTTATCTTGTTCGTTTGCAAATGTCCAATAAAATGCCAGCGGATATCGGCCGGAAGCTCAGTTGTCTTTCTTGCAAGTTCCTGAGGTCTGCTCTCTGCAAAGTCTCTCTGGCCGGCATTATATGCCTCCATTATGGCTTCGTTTGAGATGAATTTGGAAACTGCCACCAACTTTACAGTTGACGGCAGCTCTCCAGTTATTTCTAAAAGATTATTCTTTATGCTCATTTTTTATTCTTAAGCTGCTGTTGCTGTGTTTTATAAACAGCATCGAGCCTCTCCTGAAATTTTGATTTCTTTTTAGGTTTAGCCGCTTTCTCCTGAAGCTTAGCATATATCTTCTCTTCATCCACAAAATATTTGCGGATTACCCAGGTTTGAACCATAGTCATCAGATTTGAAAGAAGATAGTAATAACTCAGGCCGCTTGAGAAGTTGTTACCAAGGAACAACAGGAATATCGGCATAAAGTATAATGTCATCGCCTTCATACCTGCCATTTGTGGCCCGGAAGTCATCTGGTCTATATTCATACGTGAATAGAGATAAGTTGATACCGCCATTAAAAGAGCGAATAAACTCAGGTGATCCCCAAACAAAGGAATTGTAAAAGGAAAATTAAGAATTGAGTCATAAGTACTCAGGTCTTTTGCCCAAAGGAAACTCTCCTGCCTCAATTCAAACGATGCCGGGAAGAAACGGAACATTGCAAAGAGAATAGGAAACTGCAGCAGCATAGGAAGGCAGCCGCCAAACATGCTCACTCCCGTCTTACTGTACAGGGCCATTGTCTCCTGTTGTTTCTTCATCGCGTCTTCCTTCTTCGGATACTTTTCACCTATTTTATCAATCTCAGGTTTAAGCACCCTCATCTTTGCAGATGACATGTAGGACTTATGAGTCAGTGGTGAAATTACAATCTTAATCAGAAGTGTAAGCAGGAATATAATAAGGCCATAGCTGCTTATAAATTTACCAAGAAAGTCAAAAACAAGAATAATAATGTACCGGTTGATCCATCCTATGAGCCATCCTCCAAGCGGTACGATTTTCTCAAATCCCCTGTCGTATGACTTCAATGTGCTGAATTTGTTCGGGCCAAAATAGAGTTCAAGCGGGAAAGTAACCTCTTCGCCTTCGGTGTATGGAAGAGACATCTCTGCCGAACAATTCATTAAATCTTTACCTGTCTCTGTCTGCGGATAAAACTGATACTTAAGAATACCATTGCTGAATCCGTTTTCTGCGACAAGAATTGCCGAAAAGAACTGCTGCTGAAAAGCGAACCATTCAAGTTTTGTCCTTATGTCCTTCTCTGCGTTGTCTTTTCTCAGGCCAAGATCTTCTACACTTTTGTCATTTGGAAATTTATAAACAATTGTAGAATAGTTCTTTTCATTGTCA
>JAAXVX010000070.1 GCA_013335275.1 Bacteroidales bacterium | reverse complement strand
CAAGGGCGACGACCCGGTGTTTCAAAAAGCATTAAAAATAATTACGGGAAAAGAAATTCCTGAAGCCGGATTACAACTTTAATTTACTTATAGCTTTTTGGTAAGCTCTTGCATTTCTGTGGTGTTCTTCAAGCGTGGCTGCAAATGTATGTGACCCGTCAAGCTCAGGTTTCGCGCAAAAGTAGAGAAAATTGTGATTTTCGTAATCTAAAACCCCGTCTATTGCAGGTACTGGAGGGATTGTAATGGGGCCAGGGGGCAATCCGCGGTATTTATATGTATTGTATGGAGAATCAATCTTAAGATGCTTAAAAAGGATTCTTTTTATTGAAGGGTCTTTCACCGCGAATTTTATTGTAGGATCTGCCTGAAGGGCAACTCCACTTTTAAGTCTGTTTAAATATACTCCGGCAATTTTAGGATATTCCTGCTTAAGATTGCTCTCTTCGGAAACAATTGATGCCAGAGTTATAACCTCCTCGGGAGTTAGTCCTGCCGATTTGGCTTTTGCCATCCTGCTTGTGTTCCAGAACTTGTCGTACTCTTTTTTGAATCTGAGGGCCAGTTCCCGTGGGGATACTGTCCAGTAGAATTCGTACGTATTTGGGAGGAACATTGCGATAAATGTCTCGGGACGAAATCCAAGAGAGTCTGCAAATTCTTTGTTGTTAAGCATATAAGCCATAGAGGCAGAGTCACACTCAATTTTGCGGGCGAGAACAGATGCCAGCTTTTCTTTAGTCCGGATATTGCCGGATATAGTAATATTAAGAGGTGTCTGCCATCCGTATTTAATAGCTCTCACCAACTCTCTGTTTCCCATACCGGGTTTGATGCGGTATCTGCCGGGTTTAAACGATTCCTTCAAATCCTCAAAGCGGGCAACTTTCTTGAAATTGCCCATGTTTTTTATAACCTTCATTGAGTTGAGGCTGTCAATTACACTGTTGTACTCCGAGCCATGCGGTATAAGCAGAAAAGCCTCTTTTCCGGAGGTATTCGACTTAAACAGTACAGAATATCCATAGTAAGCCGTAATTGAAATAATGAGTATTATAATTAGCGCAGTGCCCGATATAATCCGCTTCATATTATCGAAGTATTATTATTTGGCCGGCTTCTGGTTCTGAGCCGGATTTCATATTGTTCATTTTATACAGATACTTGAGTTGTATGGCATATCTCTGTGAAAGTTCATACATGGTATCACCGGCATCGGTAATATGTTTTTCAAGGAGAGGTTCTGCTTTCTTCTTCTTTTTCTCAACATAAATTATTGTTCCCTCTTCAATTGGCTGTTCATTTTTAAGGTCGTTGAACCTGAGAAGCTCCCGGGTAAAGAGTTTATAATCACGTGCAAGAGAAGAGTATGTGTCATTTTTGCTTCCAACAATATATGCCACCCCATTTTTTTCCAACAGTTCCCTGTCAAGCGTGAATTTGTATAATTCACTGCTGATTATTGGATTTGCCTCTTTTGGAGCTTCAATTTCAATCGGGCTTGGAGGTATATTTAATGCAAGATTGTCATATTGGGAAAGATTATAATCCTCAATTATCTTTATGAGCATTTGAGGATAGTTTGGATTGGTCGCGTAACCTGCCTTTTTAAGACCGTGTGCCCACCCCTTGTAGTCATTAACATTCAGCTCAAATAAAAAACGATACCTGTCTCTGAACCTCAGAAAATCCGAGTGATCTTTAAATGACTCTTCGGCATCGCCGTATTTTCTGAAACATTCACCGCTGGCATCGTCGTCATGATAAATTTTTGGCCCTTCCCAGTTGTGGCATTTTATCCCGAAGTGGTTTCTTCCTTCTGTTGCCAGACGGGAGTTTCCGTCTCCGGACTCAAGACATGCCTGAGCAAGAATAATGCTTGCAGGGATGCCGCTTACCTGCATTTGTTTAACTGCCAATCCCTTATATTTTTCAATGTACTCCGGCCTCGACATTTTTTGTCCGATAGCCATTGAGCCTGTGAAAATAAGGATAGTAAGGGCAAATGTATACTTTAGTAAAATATTCATATCAGAAGTATCTCAGTCGGGCAAAATTACTAAATTTGTGATAAACTCAATTAAAAAACTATGTGCCAAAAGAGTATAAGTATATCCTATAAAGAGTACTTCAGGAATGAGGGGCTGGAATTAAAAGACAAAGAGCTGCTTGACAGAGCTAAAAAAGCTTCGGAAGGAGCATATGCACCATATTCAAATTTTAATGTTGGTGCCGCGGTGAGACTATCCAACGGAGAGATAATTGCAGCGAGCAATCAGGAAAATGCAGCTTATCCGTCGGGATTATGTGCCGAAAGGGTTGCTATTTTTTACGCCCATGCAAAATTTCCCGATGCATCTGTTGAATCAATTGCAGTTACAGCATCGGTAGGCGGTCATGTCTGTGAAACACCCACTTATCCTTGCGGAGCCTGCAGGCAGGTTCTTGCAGAGTCCGAAATGAGATCGGGCAGTCCCATAAGGGTTATTGTTGGTGGTGAGAAATTTACGCAGGTTATGGATAGCATATCGGCACTGCTTCCTTTTACATTCGACAATTTACCTAAGAGATAAATTTTCTGAATATTTAAAATTGTATTATCTTTGTGCGGGGTAAGTCATATACGACCAGCTCCCACTGAACTCCCCCAGGATCGGAAGGTAGCAAGGGTAGGTGGTTGTAGCGGTGCGATATATTAAGCTTACCCTTTTTTCTATATATATAGTCCAGGAGTAATGAAAATTGCAGTAGGTTTATCGGGAGGGGTTGATTCGAGTGTTGCCGCCCTGCTCTTAAAGCAGGCAGGATATGATGTAATCGCAATGTTTATGCAAAACTGGCACGATACCACGGGCACTCTTCATGGAGACTGCGGCTGGAAAGACGACAGGACAATTGCCGAACTTGTTGCAAAAAAACTGGACATTCCCTTTTATTTTGTCGATTTAAGTGAAACCTACAGCCAGAGGGTTGTAGATTATATGTTTGAGGAGTACAAGCATGGGAGGACCCCAAATCCGGACGTATTATGCAACAGAGAGATAAAATTTGACGCATTTCTTAAAAAAGCGCTTGAACTTGGAGCCGACTTTGTAGCAACAGGACACTATTGCCGCAAAGAGAGTTTTACAGACAATGACGGGAAAGAGGTATTCCGCATACTTGCAGGAAGCGACCCGAACAAGGACCAAAGCTATTTTCTTTGTCAGCTCACACAGGAGCAGCTGTCGAAATCTATGTTTCCAATAGGACACCTGCTTAAACCGGATGTGCGGAAACTGGCGGCAGAGGCCGGACTTCCTTCGGCAGAAAAAAAGGATTCTCAGGGAATATGTTTTGTAGGCAAAATTGATTTACCTGTTTTTCTCCAGCAAAAACTTGAAGCAAAAGATGGCGATGTTGTAGAGGTTTTTAATGATTTCTATGAAAACAATCCCCTTATTCAATATCAGAAGGACGGCTACGAAATGGTTACGGAAGAAAATCTCCCCATCCTTGCACAGCCTTTTGACTACACAAAAAAATCCGGGAAAGTAATAGGTACACATACAGGAGCGCATTTCTACACTATCGGCCAAAGAAAAGGTCTCAACATAGGGGGGCATGTCGAACCGCTTTTTATTATTTCAACCAATGTTGATACCAACACAATTTATGTTGGCGAAGGGCAAGACCATCCGGGCCTGTACAGAAAAGCACTTTTCATTAAGGAGGAAGAGATACACTGGATAAGAACCGATCTTAAGATGAATCCGGGCGAAATGAGAGAATATCTTGTTCGCATCAGATATCGGCAGCCATTGCAAAAGGGAAGGCTGTACAAAGTGGAAAACGGCGTATACATGGTTTTCGGCCAGCCTCAGAGAGGTATCACTCCGGGTCAGTTTGCGGCATGGTATTGTGGTGACGAGATGTTAGGTTCCGGAGTTATCAAATAGAATCAAATAGTTTTTCAACGGATTGCATCGGAGATATCCGGCAATTTAAATTCAAATCCATTTTCGGATAGTCTTACAGGCAATGCATACTGCCCTTCTGTAATAAGAACGGACGATTTGCCATATACTGCCCTGAAAAGCAGGTGCGGAATTTTTATCCGGATAAACGATTTGTAGCGTATGGCAAGAGCTTCGGTAAGCTGTGAATTGTTAACCGGGTTAGGAGATGTTATGTTGAAAATTCCTTTGAGTTCATTGTTCCCGATAATATATTCAACAGCATTCAACAAATCTTCAAGTGATACCCATGAGAATGGCTGCCTTCCGCTTCCGATTCTTCCGGCAATTCCCAACCGGAAAGGAAACGCCATCTTTGGAAGCGCACCGCCCTTTGAAGTCAGTACAACACCCAAACGGATTATGGCTAATCTCAAATTGTCTTTTAATTCAAGAGCCTCTTCCTCCCATTTAACACATACCTCTCCCAGAAAATTTTCTGCTCTCGCCCGGGAATATTCATTATAGACCGGCTCGTTTTCCATTCCGCCGGAAGATGGATAGATTCCTACGGCAGAAGCGGAAATTAACAACGATGGTTTTGCGCTTCCGGATATGAACTCTCTTAGCCTTTGCGTTGTTTCAATTCTGCTGTTTAGAATAGATGAGCGGTTTTTTTTGTTCCATCTCTGGTTTATTGATGCTCCCGCGAGATTGATTATTATATCACACTCCTCAATATCGTCCTTCTTAAAGTTCCGGGACAATGGCTTAATTGCAAATCCTTTATCCGACAGCCTGCCGGCTATCGAACTCCCGATTAACCCCGAAGAGCCTGTTATACCCACAACTTTTTTATCTGTCACGCTTACTAAATATTAAATAGTTACAACTAGTCCGTCATATGCGGGTTCTATTCCCGCCGGCAACTCTTTCAAAAGGTCGCTGTGAGTGCCAATCTGATGTGAGAGATGTGTAAGATAGCTGATGGGAGCACCCACTTTTTGCGCTACTTCAATTGCTTCGCTAAGGCTGAAGTGCGAAATGTGCCGCTGATGCCTTACTGTGTTTATTACAAAGACCTCCACGCCTTTTAATTTGGCATATTGGTCGTCTTCAATCCTGTTTGCATCTGTAATATATGCAATGTTGCCTATCCTGTATCCGAGCACCGGCAGCTTGTAATGAAATACTCTAATCGGGATAACTTCTACATTATTCTCCCTGCCAATAAAGAAAGGCTCTTCTCCAATAACCCTGATATCAAATTCCGGTACTCCAGGGTATTTGTACTCGGAAAAAGCATATGAATATTCTCTTTGAAGTGATTTGAAAACCCTCTCCTCGCAATAGACCGGAAGTGCTTTTCTTGTGATATAGTTTATCGCCCGCACATCGTCAAGCCCGCCGGTATGGTCCTTATGCTCGTGAGTCAGCAGAATGGCATCGACACTGCCAATGTTCTCCCTGAGCAGTTGTTGGCGAAAATCGGGACCAGCATCAATGAGAATCCTAAGTCCGTTTTGTTCAATGAGAGCAGACGAACGGAGTCTTTTGTCTTTTTCGTCGGAAGATTTACAAACATCGCATCCGCAGCCGATTATGGGAACACCCTGAGAGGTGCCGGTACCAAGGAATGTTAGCCTGGAAGTATAACTCTCTTTCATATAGTAAAGGTAGGAATTTTTCATACCTTTGCGAAAAATTAGCTTTGAAAGGAGTTCTATATCTGATACCTTCACCTCTTGGTGACAATGACCCCGCTGAGGTTATTCCCTCATCGGTTTTGATGCTTTTACCAACTTTAACGCATTTTTTTGTTGAAGAACTTCGCACTGCCAGGCGCTACCTGTCAAAGACAGGTCTTAAAGGACACATAGACTCCCTTAAGATGTATGAACTTAACGAACATACCGGCCCAGCCTTAATTGAAGAATACGTAAAGGTGTTAATCAATGGCAACGATGCCGCCCTCATAAGCGAGGCCGGCCTTCCTGCAATTGCCGATCCAGGGTCACAACTAGTTGCGCTTGCCCATAAAAACGACATTAAGGTTGTTCCTATGTCCGGCCCGTCGTCTATTGTCCTTGCTCTTATTGCGTCGGGAATGAACGGACAGAACTTTGCTTTTAACGGCTATCTGCCTGTTAAACCGGATGAGAGAAAGTCAAAAATAAAGCAGCTGGAAAGAGTGTCTGCAAGTACGGGACAAAGCCAGATTGTCATTGAAACTCCATACAGGAACAATTCTCTCTTCAACGATATAATTCAGGTCTGCAATAATAGCACAAGACTTGCGGTTGCCGCGAACATTACTCTTCCCGATGCGTTTATTAAGACAAAGACTGTTGAGGAGTGGAAAAGGGAAAAAATTGACCTGAACAAAAAACCTTGCGTATTTATCTTATGAACAGAATTAAGTCAGGACGAAACCTCGTCGAACTCGTTAATATGGAGTTCTATGCCTATCATGGACATTTTAAAGAGGAGCAGATAATAGGCAACAAGTTTATAGTAAATTTTTCTGCTGAAACAGATGTTACTACACCTGGTAAGAGCGACGATCTCAAAGATGCTCTTAACTACCAGGAACTATATTTAATTATACGCGAGGAGATGGATATCCCGTCAAAACTTCTGGAAAACGTAGCTCTGAGAATACTTAAGCGGGTGAGAGATACTTATCCTAAAGTGACCTGGGCAGAAGTGTCAATATCAAAGCTAAATCCTCCGATTGGAGGCAAGGTTGAGGCTTCAAGAGTGACAATGTCCTATTAATCACCAATTATTATGAACAACACAACAGGCAACCGGGTGGCATTTCTAACGCTTGGTTGTAAACTAAATTATTCCGAAACATCTTCGATTGCCAGGCAGTTTGTTGAGCATGGCTACGAAAAAGTGCCTAACAATAAAGAGGCAGATATTTATGTAATCAATACCTGCTCCGTTACCGAACATGCCGATAAAAAATGCCGCACAGCAATAAGAAAACTGCATAAGCAAAACCCCGAAGCCATAGTTGCCGTTACAGGCTGCTATGCACAGCTAAGGCCCGACGAAATTTTAAACATTGAAGGGGTGGATCTGGTTCTTGGAGCAGACCAAAAGGAGAATCTCTTTATGAAGGTTTCCATGTTAAAAGAGGAGCAGGGCGGAGAACCCAGTGCTATTCACGGCGCGGCAAGGTCATACTCCTGTGCTATTTCACAGGTTGAGACAATTTTTCCTGCATATTCTTCAGATGACAGAACCCGTTCATTTCTTAAAGTTCAGGATGGCTGCGATTATCACTGCTCGTACTGTACTATACCTCTTGCAAGAGGGAAGAGCCGGAATCACCCTGTAGACTTTATTTTAAAGGAGGCAAATGAAATTGCAGCCAAAGGTATAAAAGAGGTGGTTCTCACAGGTGTGAACACAGGGGATTTTGGCAAAAGCACAGGAGAAAAATTTGAAGATCTCATAAAGAAACTTGATAAAATTGAAGGTATTGAGCGATACAGAATATCATCTATTGAACCG
>JAAXVX010000069.1 GCA_013335275.1 Bacteroidales bacterium | reverse complement strand
TTCAATGGCAGCTCCAAGATAAACGGCAAATGTTCTCTCTGCATTGGGTGCAGTAATGAACACCATTGCCCTTCCGGATGCGGCCTTTCCTTTCAGGAGAGTGGATTTGATTCCGTTACGCGCCTGGTCCGACAGAAACAGAGAACCAAGTTCATCGTCTCCAACCTTTCCAATAAAGGCCGAAGGCATTCCCAAAACAGCAGTTCCGGTAATTGTATTGGCTGCCGATCCTCCGGCTACAAGCTGAACACCCATTGGCTTGAGAGTCTGCCAGATTTTATCTCCGGTTTCCCTGTCCACATGTTGCATACTGCCAATTGGTAAATGATATGAATTTAGTAATGTATTGTCCTCCAGTACAGCGAGGATATCCGTTAAGGCGTTGCCTATTCCTAATATTGATTTCATATCTGCAAAGTTCATATTTTTTTGTAGGTTTGCAAAAATTTTTACCAATGATTGTTTGTTGCTCTTTGGCCGATTTTCAGCAGGCTTTAGCCTCTCTGCCAAAAGATTGCGAGCTTGGATTTGTACCCACAATGGGTGCATTGCATAAAGGCCACATATCACTTGTACAGAATGCTCTAAAATACACCCCCTGTGTGGCTGTATCTATTTTCGTAAACCCGACTCAATTCAACAACCCAAACGACCTTGCAAGTTATCCGCGCACAGTTGATGCCGATTGCCGGCGACTTGCCGAAGCCGGAGCAACCATCGTTTTCGTACCTTCCGTTGAAGATATATACCCCGAGGCCGATACCAGAGTGTTTGACCTTGGAGGGCTAGACAAAACAGGAGAGGGACCGAGGCGGCCCGGCCACTTCAATGGAGTTGCCCAGGTTGTAACAAGATTGTTCGACATAGTTAAGCCAAAATATGCTTTTTTTGGTGAAAAGGATTTTCAGCAGCTTGCAATAATCCGCTATTTCACAAAGAAACTCGGATATCCCGTTCAAATTGTAGCCTGCCCCACTCTTCGCGAACCCGACGGTTTGGCAATGAGCTCCAGAAACACGCTGCTCACTCCCGAACACCGGACAATTGCACCTTCGATATACAAAGTTCTTAAAAATGCACAACAGACGGCGGCTCAAAATTTGCAACAAATTGCCAACGGCAAAAGTGCAGCAACAACACCCTCCGAGCTTGTACAAATCGCAATCGAAGAGATTGAAAAAGAACCTCTTTTAAAAACAGAATACGTAGAGATTGTAAATTCTTTAAATTTGCAGATTGTTGACAAATGGGACGATGCACAGGATATTCAAATGTGCACCGCCGTTTATGCAGGAAATGTGAGGTTAATAGACAATATAAAACTGAAATAAGATGCTTCTTCAAATATTAAAATCAAAAATACACAGAGCCCGAGTTACCGAAGCAAACCTGAACTATATCGGCAGCATAACCATAGATGAAGATCTTGCGGATGCTGCAGGCCTGTTCTCAAATGAAAAGGTTGCCGTGGTAAACATAAACAACGGCGAGCGTATTGAAACCTATGTTATTAAAGGAGAGCGCGGCAGCGGCAAAATTGGGATAAACGGAGCCGCCGCACACAAGTTCTCTGTTGGCGATTTAATTATCGTTATGTCTTATGCCCAAATGACCCCCGATGAAGCCCTTGGTTTTAAACCCTCGGTAATCTTCCCGGATTCCGATACAAACAAGCTTGTTGTCTAATGGAAAAAGGACCTCTCAAGAGAGTCTATTCTGCAGTGAAATATATCCTGCTTCTTGGCCTGGCCGGGCTATTGCTTTGGTTCTCGTTCAAGGGTGTTAAGTGGGCGGATTTTGTTACAGGACTTAAAGAGGCCGATTTTAGATGGATAGGTTTGTCAATGGCAATAAGCGTTGTTGCATTTTTAATTCGTGCCCTGCGCTGGAGGCTCATAATGATTCCCCTTGGGAAGAAAATAACAAGAAGAGACTCCTGGGACGGGATAAACATTGGTTATCTTACAAACTTTGCTGTACCACGCGCAGGAGAACTTGCCCGCTGCGGAGTTATTACCCGTAAAACAGGATTGCCGTTTGAATCGGTAGCCGGAACCGTGGTGCTCGAAAGGAGCATAGACATGCTGTCGCTGGGGGTTGTATTCATCTCTGTTCTGATTTTTTTCTGGGATAGTTTTGGAGGGTTCATTAATAAAGAGATAATTGCAACAATGGAGTCCCGCCTTTCTACCGGGCTCATAATTATTGCAGCTTCCGCTTTTGCTGCTTCTCTGATTTTTCTTTACATCATATACAAATACAGGCAGAGTCACCCTATCCTGAGGAAAATTACAAACATAGTAAAGGGGGTCCTGAAAGGACTTCTATCAGGATTCAGGATGCCCCAAAAGTGGCTTTTCATAACCTACACTATACTGCTTTGGGTATGTTACTGGCTCATGAGCTACACATCCATTATGGCCTTCCCCTCAATTAATCAGGGGCTTGGTGCTTCGGATGCTCTTTTTCTTATGATGGTGGGGAGTTTTGGCTGGGTAATACCGGTTCAGGGAGGAATTGGAGCGTACCATTTAATTATATCGCTGGCTCTCGCCTCGGTTTATGGTATCTCTCAAACAACAGGAGTTATATTTGCGACAATCTCACACGAATCCCAGGCACTCACAATGCTTTTATGCGGAGCCATATCGCTTATTAGCTTTACTTTAAGCAAACGAAAGAGTTTATAAACAAAGATATGGTCCGAATACTAACCACCCTGTTGCTTGCACTCTCTCTTTTTTCTCCAAAAAGTGCAACATCTCAGAATTTGCCCGAAAGCAGGGGCGATGCCTACCTGGTAATTGCCTCATACAATCCGGACACCAAAAGAATGTCCGATTTCATCACTGACTTTCAGGAAGGTCTTATCAAGGAGAATGACCGGTCAGAAGTGCTGGTCGAAGATTTGGGATGCAAAAATTTCTATACCGAAGCACATACATGGTCCGGACAGGTAGCAACTCTGCTCCAGAAGTATCACAACAGGAAAATAAGGGCAATTATACTGCTTGGGCAAGAGGCCTGGTCGTCCTTTCTTAACCTTACAAACATAGATTCGGCAGCTATAAACCAATTCAGGGATATTCCCCTGTTTTGTGCATTTGCCAGCGAAAACGGAATAGACCTGCCAAATACAATCTCGGATCCGGAATGGAGGCCAATGTCAATAGACATGGTTGCCAAAGCGCAAAAAATGTTCACAAGCGGCGGGTTTATTAATATTTATGATGTTGAGACAAACTTAAAGCTGATAAAAAATTTCTATCCGAATGTAAAGAACATTGTTCTGCTCACCGACAATACATATGGCGGAACATCTCTTAAGGCCCTGATGAGAAAAGAGATGGAGAAGTTTCCGGAACTTAATTACATATCCCTTGACGGGAGAAAAATCACTTCTCAACAAGCCCGGTCGGAAATTGAAGGACTTCCTGTCAACTCTGTAGTATTAATTGGAACATGGAGGGTAAACAACGAGGGTCAGTATTTTTTAAGAAATTCTCTTAATGAACTGTTTACAAATACTCCGGATTTGCCTGTTTTTTCTCTCACCGGCTCAGGAATAGGGAGTGTTGCCATAGGAGGTTTTGTTCCTCAGTACGGAGCAAATGCCGAAGCTATTGTCCGTCAGATTTCCAGACACTACCGGGGAGACAAAGGAGCTATTAAATTTATCCAAAGCGAGGGGATTTACAATTTCGACCGGAGGAAAACAAATGCACTGGGAGTGAGATCCGATCAGTTTCCCGCAAACTCAATATTTACAGACAGCGAGGATCCTCAAATCCACAAGTACAAAATGGTTCTTCTCTACCTTTCGTTAGGTTCGTTTATAATTATAATATTCATGGTCTCCTTTGCCCTTTTGTACAGCAGGAACCGCCGCCTGAGAAGGCATCTTGAGAAAAATGAGAATGAGCTTATCCTGGCAAAAGAGAGAGCCGAGGAGTCCGATAAATTAAAGTCGGCATTTCTTGCAAACATGAGCCACGAAATCCGGACACCTCTAAATGCAATTGTAGGTTTTTCCCAGCTTATGAGCGACGAAAACTGTACATCAGCCGAAAAAGAAAAATTTGCAGATGTTATAAACCAGAATTCAGATATGCTGCTCACCCTCATAACTGACATCATTGACATATCCAGAATGGATACCGGAAAGATGAATTTCGTTTATAAGAAGGTCCGGATAAAAGAGATAATAGAAAGTATGCAGAACACAACCCTGCATTTAAAGAAAAAAGGCATAGAGTATATTTATTTATTCGACCAGGAAGATATAGAGATAAATACAGACGTGCACCGTCTCTCTCAGGTTATGATAAACCTCATCACAAACGCAAATAAGTTTACCGATGAGGGGAGTATCGTAATGGAATACAAAGTTGAGCGCGACAAAAACAGAATTCTGTTCACAATTGCCGATACAGGGACCGGAATTCCGCAAGAAAAGCGTTTCCGCTTATTTGAACGATTTGAAAAGCTAGACGACTACAAACAGGGAGCAGGGCTCGGTCTTGCAATTTCAAAGCAGATAATAACACGCTTCGGAGGAGAAATATGGATTGATCCGGACTACACCGGAGGCGCAAAGTTCTGTTTTACACATCCATTATAAAAATTATTTCTATATTTACACCCAGTTACTAACCCTCGCTCCACAACACCCACTGACCTTAAATTGGCAGTGGGTGTTTTTTTGATTAAAAATTGTATATTTGATACAAATCTACAATTCAGGATTATGTCACTTTTAAGAGTATTGATTTGCATTCTTTTTCCGCCGCTGGCAGTGGTTGATTATGGATGCGGTTCTGTTCTGATTGTCTTTTTGCTCACATTGTGCGGATGGGTTCCCGGAGTGATTGCAGCACTTGTAATTGTGAACAGGAGCCGGTAAAGGCAACTGACAATAAATTCATTTTTTATATTTATTTAAAAATGTTTTTATGAAAAATTTATCGCTGATAATTTTATTTCTGCTCTTTTTTGTTGCACCTGCCTGCGAAAAAGATGATGAGTTTCAGACAGATTTATTTTGGGAGACAGAAAGCACAGATGAGACTCCCCCCGTGCTCTCGGTTTTGCCTCTCGATTTGAATACCGTAACAGGTTTGATTTCTTTTGGGAACAATTTGCCGGAAACAAAAAATCCCACATTAGAATACTACACAAACTCCCCCGATGTTGTCCTGAAAGCAGTTTGCGGCGGTACAATCGGTACTGTAACTTTAAACCCCAATCCGGCAGTTCCGGACTATAGCATTTCCATTAAACACAGAGCAAATTCTTCCTGGACAATCATTTACGACCACATTAAAAACCCTGCGGTTAAAGTTGGCGATGTGGTTGTTGCAGGAGCAAATCTGGGAACAGTGGGCGTTGGAAACAGGGTAGAGCTTCAGATAAACAAAATGGTTCACGGAAATGCAGATATTTCTGTATGTCCTTTGTTGGTAGCTAACCAGTCATTTATTGATGGTCATAACATACTTCGGGAAAGACTGGCACAGAGCTATCCCGGTTATTATTTAACTTTGTGCAATGCAACTATAGTAACTCCATAAACAAACAGATAAACATTATGAAAAAATTAGTATTTCTGTTTTTATCGGTTTTGATAGTTATTATGGTCGCCTCCTGCAAAGCAGAAGAGCCGGCAGCAGAACCCGAGCCATACTATCCTCCGATGCTCAATCAGTCTGTAGTGGACCTGAGCAAAGTCATCAATGTTAAACCGTATGGAGAAACAGTCGCAACCAGAGTCAGAAGATCTGCCATCCGTTATATTGTTAGCGATGCACTTGCCGAGGTGAAATCCGTAAGCGTGGGAATTGTCGATTCTGTTGCCTATAACAGCGATCCAAACTATGTAGACTACAGGATACGGATACGGGCAAGCAAAAACTCTTTATGGTATGTAATATACAACCATGTGGCTCAGGTGAAAGTTAAAACAGGAGATATTGTTGTCGCGGGTACAGTTTTAGGAAGCGTGGGAACCGGAAATCTTGTAGATTTGCAAGCAAATAAGATTTCATTTGAATCTTCGGGCGTGAAGTACGAAAGTACAGTTTGCCCTTCGGGCCTCTTTCACGGCACGGTGTCGGCGGCTCACGATCAAATGATAATGAGGCTTGGCATTTCGTCTCAGTTGTGCAACTATGGCTCTGTTCTCCCATATTACTCGGAGCCATGGAGATAACGCTATGAATATTAAGAAATAAAATATAACAATGAAAAAACTTTTACTTACTGCCCTCTTGCTCTTTTTCTTTTTTGCCTCATCGGCACAACCTCAGGAAGGCATTGAAAAATCTGTACAAACCGGATATTCGGTTGGATTCGGACAAATACGAAGCAGTTCATACAATGTTGCATTTACATATGGTTACAGGCTAAACCCTCTGGCCTACATAGGCGCAGGAACGGGAATCGGAATCACCGATGGGAATTACGACAAGTATATAATTCCGCTATATGCCATTTTTAAAGTTAACTTTACAAAAACCAAGGTTTCCCCATTCTTCCAGTTTAATGTGGGCTACACATTCGGCCTCAATTCCAAAATAAGCGAAGGATATAATGTGCTTTACTCTCCGTCTTTTGGCGTGGACTATAACCTTACTCCGGTAAAAAGCGTGTATCTCCAGCTTGGGGTTGATTATCAGGGGCACCATCTTTTCGATAGTATCGATTATTCTGGTTTCCTCAATAAATATATGACAGCGGTGAATTTCAGAGTCGGATATAAATTCTGATTACTGAAATTCCAATACAAAATATGACAAGAGAACTGCACCCAAGAAACAAGCACCACGGAAGGTACGATTTTGATGAACTCATTAAGAGTTCCCCCGAGCTGAACAAGTATGTTGTTACAAATGCCTACGACGATCGCACAATAGATTTTTTCGATCCCGCAGCAGTAAAGATGCTCAATAAAGCTCTCCTGAAACATTTCTATGGCATTGCTTTCTGGGACATCCCGGAAAATTACCTCTGCCCCCCTATTCCCGGCCGTGCAGACTATATCCACCATATTGCAGATTTGCTTGCAGATGACAAGCACAGCGGAAACAAATCCAGAAACAGTTTCTTCCTATCCGAAGGCAGCGCTCCTGCTCATGGAAATGAAGTTAAGTGCCTTGACATAGGCGTGGGTGCAAACTGCATCTACCCCATTATTGGCTGCATGGAATACGGATGGACCTTCATTGGCAGCGATATTGACCCTGTTGCAGTTGAATCGGCAAAGAATATTGTACGAAAAAATCCTCTTGTGAAAGGCAAAATCGAAATACGTCTTCAGCCGGACAGGGCAAACTTTTTCAAGGATATTCTTCTCGGAGGAGAGTATGTGGACGTAACCATCTGCAACCCTCCTTTTCATTCTTCGCCCGAAGAGGCAAGAGAGGTTGCGCAAAAGAAAATCCGAAACCTCATGCAGAACAAGGC
>JAAXVX010000339.1 GCA_013335275.1 Bacteroidales bacterium | reverse complement strand
AGGAATCATAAGCTCCTCGCCCACTCTTTTTGCAAGTGTTCTTGAATATTGGGCACACTCTTCCATGGTTACTCCGGCAATTGGAATAAAAGGACACACATCTGTCGCCCCCATTCTCGGATGCTCGCCATGATGCTGACGCATGTCAATTACCTCTCCTGCCTTCTTAATTGCCTGAAAAGCGGCTTCAATGATTTGTTCCGGAGCGCCAACAAATGTTACAACTGTTCTGTTTGTTGCAGCACCCGGATCTACATTAAGCAGCTTTACCCCTTCTATTTTTTCAATTTCATCTGTAATCTGCTTAATGATTTGCATATTGCGCCCCTCGCTAAAATTAGGGACACACTCAATTAATCTTTGAATCATAATTGTTTATATGGTTTGTTTTTAAATATTTATTCTGTGTATAAGGTAATTCCCTCCGGAAGTTTCGATTTAATTGCTTCGGTATTCAGCTCAAAATAATGGTACGGGAACAGGTTTTTTGGTTTTATTGTCTTTGCCGCCTCAATAAACATTTCATCGCTCATTGTATAGGGAAGGTTTTTAGGAAGGAACGCCACATCAATATCTCCAATACTTTTCATCTCAGGAATAAGTTCTGTGTCACCTGCGATGTAAACCCTAAACCCTCCGAAATTAAGTATATATCCGTTTCCTTCGCCTTTGGGGTGGAAAGGCTGCCCGTCATCTCTTTTTTGCACAATGTTATAGGCATAAACCGCCTTAATGCTTATTCCCTCATAATTGAACTCATCACCAATTTTTAAGGCATTGGCCCCTTTTATGTTTTTTCCGGCTGTTATGCTTGTAACAAAAACCGTACTGCTGTCGGTAATATGCGCAAGGGCAGTTTTATCGAGATGGTCACTGTGGTGATGCGTAATAAGAACAAGATTAGCGTGCGGCTGAAGTGAATAATTGGCTACTTTGCTGTACGGGTCTATAAAAATATTGCGCCCCTGCCACTGGATAAGGAAAGAAGCGTGTCCCAATATTATTATTGCTATTTGTCCCAAAGGAGTAATAAACTTTGTCATAATATTACTGTTTTATGATTATTACATAATTTTTACTTCAACTCCATTTAAAAACATTCTGTCCACCAAAGGAGTACTGAATGCATACGGAATATACTCCAGCGAAGGAACCTCTCTTGTGATAATAAGGTTTGCTGTTTTTCCTCTTGCAATTGAGCCGAGAGAGTCGCTCACACCCATTGCATAAGCTCCGTTAATTGTTGTAGCATTAATCACCTCCTGAGGCGTAAGTTTCATCTTGAGGGATGCAAGAGCCATCATGAACTTCATATCGCCCGATGGTGAAGAACCCGGGTTGTAATTTGAAGCTATAGCAACCGGCAATCCAAAATCAATCATTTTCCGTGCCGGCGGATATTCCATTTCGAGGAAAAAAGTCGAACCGGGCAAAAGGGTTGCAATTGTATCGCTGCCCTTTAAAACATTAAACTCTTCCCCGCCTGTAAATTCAAGGTGATCTACAGATATGGCATTGTATTTAACTCCAACCTGCACTCCGCCTGAAAAGCTCATCTGGTTTGCATGCACCTTTGGCCTAAGCCCGTATTTCATCCCTGCGTTTAAAATCCTGTCTGTATCTTCAACTGAAAAGAATCCCTTTTCTGTGAAAACATCAATATAATCGGCCAGCTCTTCCGACGC
Organism: Bacteroidales bacterium; assembly: GCA_013335275.1. Lineage (GTDB taxonomy): Bacteria > Bacteroidota > Bacteroidia > Bacteroidales > UBA932 > Bact-08. Next base: position 521 of record JAAXVX010000339.1, on the reverse strand, counting down.
AACTACAGGAATCATCTCATTTATTATTTCATCCACATATTCGCTCTCACGGCCTTTGTATCTTGCAGGGAATGCATGTGCACCCAGGAAGGTGGTTTTAACCGTCAATGGCGTTGTTTCGCCAATCCGCCTGGCAACCCGAAGCATTTTAAATTCATCCTCCGGCGTTAACCCATAACCGCTTTTAATTTCAACAGCTCCGGTTCCGAAAGAGATTATTTCCTGCGCCCGGGCGAGAGTCTGCCTGTACAGTTCCACTTCTGATGTATCGTGAAGAAGCTGTGCAGAGTTGAGGATTCCTCCTCCCCTTTTGGCTATTTCCTGATATGAGAGACCCCGTATCTTGCCGATATATTCCATTTCGCGGCTACCGGCATAAACCAGGTGTGTGTGCGAATCGCAGAATGCGGGCAGAACCATTCTTCCTTTAACATCAATTACTAAGTCTGCAGATGTTTCCCCGAGTGAATCCATTTTCCCGAAATCCTCAATCCTGCCACAGTCTGTCAATAAAAAAGCAT
>JAAXVX010000338.1 GCA_013335275.1 Bacteroidales bacterium | reverse complement strand
GAGATTAAAATTAAATATCCTCAGACAATTGAAGGATTTGAAATCGACAAATACATTGCTAAAATTAAGCAATCTGTTCCGCAACAATAAATAATAAGATAAGATGGGAAGAGCATTTGAATTTCGTAAAGAGAGAAAATTTAAACGCTGGGGCAATATGGCCAAAGTCTTTACAAGACTTGGCAAGGAGATTTCGATGGCCGCCAAATCGGGCGGTATGGATCCCGACAACAACCCCCGCCTGAGAGCTCTCATTTCAACTGCACGGTCGGAAAACATGCCCAAAGACAATATCGAGAGGGCGATAAAAAGAGCTATTGAAAAGGATCACTCAGACTATAAAGAGATAGTTTATGAAGGATACGGGCCTCACGGCATCGCTTTTCTTATAGAAACGGCCACTGATAATTCAACACGAACAGTTGCCAACGTCCGCAGTTATTTCAATAAATTCGGCGGTTCTCTTGGAACATCCGGAAGCGTGGAGTTTATGTTTGAAAAAAAATGTGTTTTCAAAGTTAAATCTGCAAAACCGGTGGATATCGAAGAACTGGAGCTCGAGCTAATTGATTTTGGAGCAGAGGAAGTTTTTCCAGATGAAGACGCAATTGTAATTTATGGATCATTTGAATCATACGGAAATATCCAAAAATTTATTGAAGAGAAAGGATTCGAGCTTATATCCGGTGCTTTTGAAAGAATTCCCAATGTTGAGTTAAAAACTCTTACAGAGGAACAGAAGGCAGAGGTGGACAAACTCATCGACCGCTTTGACAATGATGATGATGTTCAAAATCTCTATCACACCATGGCAAACTAAAAAATAATATATTCTAAAAAAAAGTGATTGGAAATCCAGTCACTTTTTTTTTGTATCCTCTTTATTAATACATACATTTGCAGGATATTTTACTTATAATTTATAATCAATTAATTATATTTTGTTATGAAACTGTCGCATATTGAGCACATCGGCATTGCTGTTAAGTCATTGGAAACAGCCATCCCTTTTTATGAAGAGATGCTAGGCCTGAAGTGCTATTCTGTTGAAGAAGTTGCCGATCAAAAGGTTAAAACTGCTTTCTTCAAAATTGGCCAAACTAAAATTGAACTCCTTGAAAGTACCGATCCGGAAGGAGCAATTGGTAAGTTTATCGAAAACAAGGGAGAAGGTATACACCACATCGCATTCTCAACTGAAGACGGAGTACAGAAATCGCTTGACGAACTTGCAGAGAAAGGCATTCGGCTCATAGATAAAGCTCCCAGAAATGGAGCAGAGGGTCTCAGAATTGGGTTTCTTCATCCAAAATCTACCCTTGGGGTATTAACAGAGCTTTGCGAAAACCCAAACGAGAACAAATGATATTTAAATTTTAAATCATATAAAAATGAGCCAACAACTTGAACAGGTTAAAGCGCTGATTCAGCTTCGCGAGAAGGCGCGATTGGGAGGTGGTCAAAAAAGAATTGACTCACAACACCAAAAAGGCAAATTCACTGCCCGTGAAAGAATAGGAATGTTACTCGACGAAGGAAGCTTCGAGGAGTACGACATGTTTGTTACCCACAGATGCACAAACTTTGGAATGGAAAAAGAAACATTTCTTGGTGATGGTGTTGTAACAGGATACGGAACAATTGAGGGAAGACTTGTATATGTCTTTGCTCAGGATTTTACTGTTTTCGGAGGTTCTCTTTCCGAGAGTTTTGCAATGAAAATTTGCAAAGTCATGGATCAGGCAATGAAAATGGGTGCACCGGTAATTGGAATAAACGACTCAGGTGGAGCTCGTATACAGGAAGGGGTAAACGCCCTTGCAGGTTATGCAGAGATTTTCCAGCGTAATATTCTTGCTTCAGGTGTTATTCCTCAGATTTCTGGAATTTTTGGCCCATGTGCCGGCGGTGCGGTTTACTCCCCTGCCCTCACAGACTTTAATATTATGACTAAGGGTACAAGTTATATGTTCCTTACAGGTCCTAAAGTTGTTAAAACAGTTACAGGAGAGGATGTTACTCAGGAACAACTGGGTGGAGCATCAGTTCACGCAAGCAAAAGCGGCGTTGCACACTTTGCTGTTGACAACGAAGAGGATGGTATCAGAGTTATCAGAGACCTTCTAAGCTACCTGCCTCAGAACAATCTTGAAGAAGCACCTGCTTTGCATACAAACGACCCTATCGACAGACTTGACGATTCACTG
>JAAXVX010000337.1 GCA_013335275.1 Bacteroidales bacterium | reverse complement strand
CTCCTGAGCACAACACCCCTTCTTCTTCGTATAAGCGACGACGAAATATTATCCCACGAACCTGCCGGTGGCAGCTCTCCGTGGCTTTCCATCATCTCTCTTACCCGTTTGTCAAAATCATTTTCCTGCATACTACCTCCTAATCCTTTCCTGAAGCCATACCCTTGCTCTGCTCAACTGCGAGCGGGAACTGCTTTCGCTTATATTTAATTCTTCGGCTATCTCCTGATGGGAATAACCCTCTATTGCAAACATATTAAAAACCATCCTAAAACCGTCCGGCATTGAAGCGATTACCTTAAGCAACTCTTTCGAGGATATTTCGTCAAGAACCGATGGATTGTCGCTAAACTCTCCCGCTACCGAATTCAATTCTCCGCTGTTCTTTAAAACATCTGCCTTTCTAAGAGCCATGAGGGACGTATTCACAAATATTCTCCTGAGCCACCCCTCAAACGATCCACTCCCGTTATAACTGCCTATTTTTTCAAAAACAGTTATAAACCCGTCATGCAATATATCCTTTGCTCTCTCTCTGTCGCCTGCATACCTTAATGCCACCGTGAATAAACGCGAAGAATAGGAATCGTACAGAATGCGCTGTGCGCGGGGATCCCGCTTTACACAACCTTCTATAACCTCCTTTTCATTTGAATATTCCCGGTGCCGAACTGTCATAAATATATGTTATAGATGCAAATTTGCAACAAATAGTTGCACGGTGTTACATATAATCTACATTGGATTGATATTTGTAAAGGTGATAAATTGATTACTTTTGTATTAACATTAATTTTTGCATGATAAATATCATCTCCCGCATATCTGGAAGAGTGCTTTCCAGGATAATTTTAGTCACATTTCTCCTTGTTTCAGGAGTTTCCGTTCTTAGCGCGCAGCAAAGCAAAGAAGACCCCGCAAAAGAGCTCAGATATATTGAGGCTCTTCGCCTGCTAAACCTTGGCCACCCCGACGAGGCCGAAACAATCTTTCTTTCGCTGGTTAAACAGTATCCGGAAATGGATGCTGCTCACTTCTACCTTTCAAATATTTATATCAAGAAAAACGACCTTAAACAGGCAGAGAAAAGCGCTTCTGCAGCTCTTAAGGGCGACCCTTCCAATATCTGGTATAAAATCCAGCTTGCCCGGATATCTGCTGCCACCGGAGAACTCGACAAATCAATAGGCATATACGAAGAGATTCGCAGGGACAATCCTGCAAGAACAGATTTGTATCTTGATATGATAGAACTGTACACCCGTAAGCAAAATTACGAAGGAGCACTCTCTGTTATTGACGACATCGAAAGAGTGAGCGGCAAGAACGAAGCGACCGGACTTACCCGCTACAACATCCTGGTCTTTCAGAAAAAACCGGATGAGGCAATTGCCTTCCTTAAGGAATTCGACAAAGAGCAGCCGTCTCCGCGAGTAGCCACTGTACTGGGCGACTACTACGCAAGTATCCAGAAAGATACCCTTGCAATGCAATATTACGGTTCTGCCCTGTCCATGGACCCAAAATACATTCCCGCAACATTTGGCATCGCAGAAGGATACCGCATGAGGGGACAGTTTGACCTTTATTTCGAATACATGTTCCCTTTCATGGCCAATACAGAAGTGAGCCCACGCCTTAAGGCCGATTACATGAAGGAGCTCATGGCAAATCCAAAGTTTGTTCAGGCTTTTTATCCTCAGGTGGACACTATGATGCAAAACCTGTATGGCGCACACCCGTCCGACAGCACAGTTGCATACGGCTTCGCAGTCTTTATGGTGCAAACGAACCGTGCCGATGTTGCAATCAGGGTTCTTGAAAAAAACATTGCGAACTACCCCGGAGAAAGAGAGCCTATACGCCAGCAACTCTCGCTTCTATACTATCTGGAAAAATGGGATTTGCTCGTTTCACAAAGCGACTCTGCGCTGGTTACAAGGCCGGAAGACCTTGACTTTATGCAGCTAAAAGGGATAGGCCAGCTTCAGCTTAACAATACGAAGGAATCCATAATTACATTCCAGAAAATACTTTCACTTGCCAAAGACAGTGCAACAACAGTGCGCACACTTTCCATTTTGGGAGATACCTACTACATGGCCGGAGATAAAAAAGAGGCATACAAATACTATCAGAAGACCATAAAACTGGAGCCAAAACATGCTCCTGCCCTGAACAACTACGCCTATTACCTCAGCGAAGAGGGAAAGCAG
>JAAXVX010000336.1 GCA_013335275.1 Bacteroidales bacterium | reverse complement strand
AAAGGTGGAGCAACACTAAAGTTGGGAACAGGGGAGAGGATTATCTTGAGTTTAAGGAGAGAATTTCGGATGAAATGATTACTATTGCAGAGAGCCGTTTTCCGGGTTTCAAAAGCTCCATTGCATCAAAATATTCGGCAACTCCGCTCACTTTCCGGGACTATCTATCTGCGCCGGAAGGGAGTGCATACGGAATTATGAAAAACTTCAACAGCCCCCTTTCAACACTCATTCAGCCTAAATCAAAAATTGAAAACCTTTTTCTCTCCGGCCAGAGTTTAAACCTTCACGGAGTGATGGGAGTTACAATCACGGCGCTCATGACATGTTATGAAATACTCGGAACAGATTATCTTTCGGGTAAAATATTTGAAAAACGATGATAAAAATTATATTCAGAATTTTAAAATATACTGCAATCACTTTACTGGTTACGGTATTGCTGGTATTGTCCGCCGGAGCTTTTCTTTATTTTACGGCAGACAGGTCCGTTCCTGACATCGTTTTGCCTTCGACTCTTCCGGTCGTGACAGAACACAACGGATACAGCAGTTTTGGGGAATCTGTGCTACGCAGGGGGGAAGGTGATTTATGGGAACTGCACCTAAAGGGAAGTCCTTCAATGAGAGGGCTTGCTTTCGGGGAGCTTTGCCGGAATCTTATGTATGAACAGGAGAAGGCTTTTGTGAGCCAGATAAAGAAAATCGTACCATCTGAGAACTACCTTAGCTTCCTGAAATATCTCACAATTATTTACAATCGTGATATATCTTCAAATATCCCTACTGAATACAGAGAGGAAATTTACACTTCGTCCCTTGCCTGCAGCAGCGAATTCGACTATATCGGCAATGCATACGACAGACAATTAAACTATCATGCTGCACATGACCTGGGCCACGCAATGCAGGAGTATATGCTTGTCGGGTGCTCTTCTTTTGCAGTGTGGGGAAGCAAAAGTGCCGATTCTTCACTTCTTGTGGGTAGAAACTTCGACTTCTATGTCGGAGATGATTTTGCCAGAAATAAAATAGTATCATTTTATTATCCGGAAAAAGGATACAAGTTTGCTTCCGTGGGATGGGCAGGTATGGTTGGCGTTCTTTCCGGGATGAATGAAAAGGGGCTCACAATAACACTCAATGCAGCCAAGTCTTCGCCTCCCATTTCTTCCAAAACCCCCATTTCAATTATTGCAAGGCATATACTTCAGTATGCATCCAATATAGAAGAGGCATATAATCTTGCTAAAGGACTTGATGCTTTTGTCTCGGAATCGTTACTGATAGGTTCTGCAGCAGACGGAAAGGCAGCTATAATTGAAAAGAGCCCGGATGGGACATTTCTTTACGAGACAACGGGTGAAATGATAATTTCGACCAACCACTTCCAGTCTGAAAACTTCTCTAAAAATCCAAAAAACATTGATGCAGTTAAGAGTATTGAGGGGAGCCACTCACAATATCGTTTCAAAAGACTTACTGAGCTTATTGCGCAAAAAACTCCTCTGGATCCTGAAAAAAGTGCATGGATACTAAGAAATCCGTATGGTCTTCAAAATAAGTCAATAGGGTGGGGAAACGAGAAGTCGGTAAATCAGTTCATTGCCCATCATGCAGTTATTTTTCAGCCCGAAAAAAGAATTATGTGGGTGAGTACTGCTCCTTGGCAATTGGGTAAAATGGTTGCCTATGACCTGAATGAAGTATTCGCAAAGAAAGATTACGCTTCCGGAGCAGACATCCCGGATTTGGCAATTGACGCTGATTCTGTTGCCATAGCTTCAATTGCTCCTGCAATTACGAGATACAGATTGCTGTTGCAGGGAATAAAAAATAATATCAAAGTGAAATCCCCTTTAAAGCCTTCGGAAATAGAAAATTTAGTAAAACTCAATCCGGATTATTACCATACTTATGAACTCCTTGGTGACTATTATAAGAAGATGGGAGACGAGCCAAAGGCAAAAGAGATGTATATTCTGGCGCTAAACAGGGAGATACCATATTTAAGCGACAGAAACTCAATAGTAAAGAAGTTAAATTCCAAATAGATATGAAAACAGATCCCGGTATTCAATTCAAAACAAGGAAAGAAATTAAGAATTTTCAGGAGGAGTCGCTTCTGGAGACTTTGAATTATGTTTCTAATAATTCGCCATACTATAAAAGAGTTTTCAAAGAGAGAGGAATTGATGTGCAAATGGTAAAAAAACTTGAG
>JAAXVX010000068.1 GCA_013335275.1 Bacteroidales bacterium | reverse complement strand
TGCAAAGCCGGTAAGTTTCGCTTTCTTCACAAGATTAATCATCACCTTACACGCAAACAATCCGGAAACAAATGCAGATACGAAACCAAGTATAAGCGAGGTTATGCTGATGCCGGACGCTGCAGCGGTAAACTCTCCTGAAATCAGTTCAAGAAAAGCTTCTCCAAGTACCGGAACCAGTACCATTAAAAATGAAAACTTTGCAATTTCCTCTTTTTTAACACCAAGCATCATTCCTGTAGAAATTGTTGCACCTGAACGAGAAAGTCCCGGAAGTACGGCTATTGCCTGAGCTACCCCTATAATAAAGGCATCCTTTTTTGTAATTTCTCTTTCCCTGGGTTTGATAATATTGGTAAGAATGAGCAATGTGGCTGTTAACAGCAGAGATAAACCGACTATTAAAAGTCCTGATCCGAAAATTTCCTCAACATATTCTTTAAAAAAGATACCGATTATAAAAACCGGAATCATAGAAATCGCAATCTTTATAAGATAGTTTGTTTCATCATTGAGTTTAAAGCGAAAAAATCCTTTTATAAGATTAAGGATTTCTTTGTAAAAAACAACTATTGTACTGGTTACCGTTGCGGCATGTACTATAACTTCAAATTTGAGATTTGAGCTCTCAATCCCAAGTAATTCCTTGCCGATTGTAAGGTGACCGCTGCTACTGACAGGCAAAAACTCAGTAAGTCCCTGCACAAATCCGAGAATAATCGCCTCTAAACCACTCATTTTGCCTTTGGTTTATACATGATGGCAAAAATCTCAACAGCAAAACCGGCAAGAATCAATAATGGGGCAACAACCATTCTTCCGAAGCTAAACATCTTCTCCCCCGGAAAAACATTTGGGTCGTTTGTTCCGCCTCCGGCCATAAAGATATAGCCGAGAATCATTAAACCGAGTCCGATAAGTACAAAAAGAAGGTTTCTGTAAGGAATCGCGAATTTAGTGTCGCCTGCAATTTTATTGTTGTCCATATTTATATAAAATTTCTAATAATACAATTCATCCTGAGGCAGAGAAAGAAGCCTGTTCACAACAAGATATGTGCTTATGAGGCAAAGCAGAATTCCGGTAACGACGACTCCTGCACATACTGCCATAATAAGATTGATGTCCAGCATCTGATAAATCTGGTGAAAATCCCTTTCGAGCAAAAAAAGCAGAAAACACAACAATGATGCTGATATGATTCCTGAAATAAGTCCCTGATAAATTCCCTGTATGAGAAAGGGTTTTCTTATGAAAGACTTCTTTGCTCCCACAAGTTTCATTGTGTGTATATTAAATCTCTTCGAAAAGACATTCAGTCTTACCGTATTGTTAATTAACACAAAGGAAATGAACAGAAGAAGGACTATAAAAACAATGAGAATAATACCTATCTGTTCGATGTTTCCGGAAATTGTTTCAATGAGCGACTCCTGAAAAACAACCTCCTTTATGCCGGGGTTTAACAAAATTTCACTCTTTATCTTACTCAGGCTGTCGGATTCTACGTAATCCGAGCGAACATACATATCTATTGAAAGCGGAATGGGATTGAGGTCGAATACATCCATAAAATCATCGCCTAACACACTTTTCATCTCCTGGGCACCCTGCTCTTTTGTGATAAATTTAAGCTCTTTGACATAGGGCCTGCCTTTAAGCGAATTCATTATTTGCCTTGCCTGGACTTCCGTGGTATTTTGTTCGAAAATAACTGATAATCGGATGTTTTCCTTGAAGTAATCGGAAACAGATTTTGCATTAACAGCAAGCACGCCTCCTATTCCAACAAGAAGGAGTACAAGGGTTATGCTTATCACCGAAGATAGGTAGGATTGGATAAGTCTTCTGACTACTATTTTATTCTCTCGCCTTTTCATATAATCAAGGTTCAAAGATAGATAATTCTTATAAATTAAATTATATTTATTATCTTTGTACAGAATTTGCCTTAATTATACACAATCTTAATATATGAGCGAACCTGTAAGAGTGCTTTTTGTCAATTCAGAGATGGAACACTTTATGCCATCCTCACCGATAGCTAAAGTCGGTAGGTATCTTCCTCAGGGAATCCAGGAAAGTGGCTGCGAAATTCGTTCTTTTGTACCAAGATACGGAACAATAAACGAAAGAAGGTTTCAGCTTCACGAAGTTATCCGGCTTTCAGGGATGAACATCATTATCAATGATATTGACAGACCGCTTGTTATTAAGGTATCTTCTATTTCTTCTGCAAGAATGCAGGTTTATTTCATCGACAACGAAGATTATTTCCACAGAAAATATGTTAATACCGACGACGAAGGAAATTATTTCTCCGACAACGACGAGCGCGCAATCTTCTTTGCAAGGGGAGTGCTTGAGACAGTCAAGAAACTTCGCTGGAAACCTGATATAATACATTGTCAGGGATGGATATCATACTTTCTTCCAATTTATTTGAAAAAAGTTTATCACGAAGATCCGATTTTTACAGAGAGCAAAGTTGTTCTTTCAATCTATAACGAAGGTAGCGATCAAGTCTTTAACGAGGATACCAGGTCAAAAGTAATTGTTCCGGGAATAAGGAATAAAGATCTTGAGACAATAAATCCCGCCAATGGCATAAATCTTGCTAAACTTGCTATTCAGTATGCTAACGGCATAATTCTGGGAAGCGAGGAGATGGTTCCTGAATTAAAGGAGTTGATCTCGGGAAGTTCTTTAAAAGTACTTCCTTACATAGATGTAAACGACCCGGAATCTGCTTATATAAAAGATTACAAAAATTTTTATGACCAAATTCTGGGGAAAAATGAGAAGAAGGATTAGTCTTCGTTCACTTTCGGCACTCGCACTGATTTCATTATTGTTTGTATCCTGCATAGATGTTAATAAATCTACCGGAGGAGAATTCGTACCTGACGATCAGAAGTTCGGCATCGCAATAAAGGAGTTCGACCTTCCTGTACAACAAAAGTCTTCGGACAGCATTCAAACTATCTTTTCCGGAGATGCAGTTGTTGGAGCCTATAAGGATCCGGAACTCGGAATAACAACCTCGGCTGCAGCCATAAGGTTTATTCCTCAGGTAAGGAAAAATACTTTTGGAAACAATCCTATACCAAAATCGCTAAAGCTTTCGATTGCAGTTAGCAGCAAAATAGTACTTGACCAGAAAGATGCAAATATTCCTCAGAATGTTTATGTATACGTTCTTCGCAAAGATCTTGATTCAACGGTAATGTACAACAACTCCATTACGGCAGCCGATTTCGACCCTGTACCGCTGGCCGGGAATGTGTTTTTTGGAGGCGACAGCATAAACATGGATCTTCCGCTTTCTTATGCTGCTGATCTTTTAAGCGCCACACAGGAGGAGAGGGATAGCGTTCCGTTCTTCCAAAAGAGATTCAAAGGCTTTTATATTGCAACAGAACCACTGCCCGGCTCACTCACAGGCGGCAGATTCAATATCATTACAACATCAAACATCTATATGACGCTCACATATAATCACATAGATGACACAATAAGCAAAAGCGACAGTGTTCTCATATATTATGCATCGGAATCTGAGCCTAATATCAATATTATCAAACACTCGTCAAAAAGTCTTGAAACCGCCACCCCTACAAACAAACTTTATGTTGAAGGTCTGGCAGGGTTAAAACCTTTCATTGACTTTTCTGCTGTTAAGAACACTATAAATAACTGGGCCCTGTCTCAAAATTCTGTTTTGTCAAAAGTTGTTATTGCAAAAGCAGAAATAATTTTGCCTTACGAATTCCCGGCCGATTATTTAACTATTGGACAGTATCCTTCACAACTTTTCCTTGCCACAAGAGAGACGGAAGATTTGTATGAAGGTCCTTACTACAAGCTCCTTCCTGAAATATCTCTTGTAGATGACAAGGGGCTTAACAACCGCTCAAAATTCTATTACAGCATGAATATTACCTCATACCTGCAAAGTGTGCTCAAAGGTAAATTAACCAAGAAAAATGAGCTGGAAGCCTACGTTGTTCCTGCGATGTCATTAACAAATTCATCTACCGGCGAAACATCGTATTTCATTGACAATACTGCATATTCTAAAGGTGTATTCAACGGCACCGCCGCCACAAGAAAACCAAAACTCAGAATCTCTTACGCAATCATCCCGTAAAGGATGTAGCTTAAGTAACTGAATAAGAATACCAAAAGCCGGCCCAACAGGTCGGCTTTTTTGATGTGCATAGACTTTGATATGATCACATTAGGCGGCGGGTTGAATATCACTATGCATCTTCTTTAATTGCCAGTTAATTAATGAGGGCGATTCGGCCGGAGGGAGCGAAGCGACTGAGGACGCACAAGCCCGAAGCAATTAACTGGCAATACCTAGTCGGCATAGATGAAACACAGCCAGACGCCGGCGAGTCGGGCACAAAAAAGGAGACGAACCTTTCGGGTTTGTCTCCTTTTAGTATTTTTCTTTATGACTTACTTACATTTCTTGAAGATAATGCAGGCATTGTGACCACCGAAACCAAATGTATTGTTCATGGCAACATTAACCTCTTTCTTCTGAGCTTTGTTAAGAGTAAGATTCATTTTATAGTCAATCTCCGGATCTTCGTTTTCAAAATTGATTGTCGGAGGTATTATTCCTGAGTTCATTGCGTGAACGCAAGCCAGTGCCTCTACAGAACCGGCAGCTCCAAGAAGGTGCCCGGTCATCGATTTTGTAGCACTGATATTCAATTTGTAGGCATGACTGCCAAATACGCTCTGAACTGCTTTTAGTTCTGCAACGTCTCCCAGTGGTGTAGATGTTCCGTGAACATTTATATAGTCTACATCTTCCGGCTTCATCCCGGCATCTTCAAGAGCATTTTTCATTACATTAATTGCACCGAGCCCTTCTGGGTGAGGTGCAGTAATGTGATAGGCATCGGCACTCAAACCTGCGCCTGCCACTTCGGCATAAATTTTTGCTCCGCGGGCAACAGCATGTTCATACTCTTCAAAAATGAGAATGCCGGAACCTTCTCCCATTACAAAACCATCTCTGGTTTTGTCGAACGGGCGAGATGCCGATATAAAGTTTTCATTGTTTGTTGAGAGAGCTTGCGACGAGTTGAATCCGCCAATACTAGGAATAGAAATTCCGGCTTCCGAACCTCCGGTTACGATAGCATCTGCTTTGCCGAGTCTGATGTAGTTGAATGCATCAATCATAGCATTTGTAGATGACGCACAAGCAGAAACTGTTGTAAAATTTGGACCTCTGAAGCCATACTTCATGGAAATGAGACCCGATGCAATATCGGGAATCATTTTAGGAATTAAGAATGGGCTAAAACGAGGAATTCCATTACTCTCGCTAAAGCCCATAATTTCCTGAAACAATGTTTCGATGCCGCCAATTCCCGATCCGATAATAACTCCTATTCTGTCCAGATTGAGTTTTTCTATTTCAAACCCACTGTCTTTCACTGCCTCTTCAGAAGCGACGAGTGCATATTGTGAAAATAAATCGAGTTTACGCGCTTCTTTACGGTCCATACCGTATTTTGCGGGATCGTAATCTTTAACATCACAGGCAAATTTTGTTTTAAAGTTAGTTGTATCAAAGCGGGTTATCATTGTAGAACCACTTACCCCATTGTCAAGGTTGTCATAGTACTCCTGAATATTATTTCCGATTGGATTAATCGTACCTACTCCTGTAACGACTACTCTTTTTAACTGCATATGCCTGATTTAATTTGTTACTTATTTTGCGTTTTTTTCAATGTATGAGATAGCATCTCCTACAGTAGAAATTTTTTCGGCTGCCTCATCCGGAATGGTTATAGCAAATGCCTTTTCGAACTCCATAATAAGTTCTACAGTGTCAAGTGAATCGGCGCCTAAATCGTTTGTAAAAGAAGCTGCCGGAGTTACTTCAGATTCGTCAACTCCTAACTTGTCAACGATGATGGCTTTAACCTTAGATGTAATATCTGCCATAATTTTAAATAATTAGTTAATAATATTGTTTATGTTATTTCAAAATTAGTTTGCAAAGGAAAGCAAAAAAAACGGAATAATAAAATTTCTTAAAAGTGAATTTTTAATTGATTGACTATCAACGTCTATAATTTTATAGTATAGTTATAAATATCTGTTTTTTGTTCGGCCGAATTAACTAACTTTGCACTCAAATTATTTGGAATGTATCAAATTAAAATTGCCATATTCGCCTCAGGTTCTGGCACTAATGCGGAAAATATTGTCGACTTTTTTAAAATGGACAGCCACATAAAAGTGAGCCTCATCCTTTCAAACAAAAATAGTGCCTATGTACTCGAAAGAGCAAGAAAACTTGGTGTCAAAAGTGCGGTATTTACTGCTGAGCAACTGAACAACAGCACTTTTGTGGATTCAATTCTTGCCGAAGAAAAAATTGATGCAATTATTTTATCGGGCTTTCTTCTCAAAGTTCCGGACAGGATTATCGCAAAATATTCCGGCAGAATAATCAATATCCATCCTGCACTGCTTCCGAAATTCGGCGGAAAAGGGATGTACGGGATGAAAGTTCATAAAGCAGTAATTGACTCAGGAGATACCGAATCCGGCATAACCATACATCTTGTGGATGAATTTTACGATAACGGAACAATCCTTTTTCAAAGCACCTGTAATGTCGAGCCCGGTGATACGCCGGAATCCCTTGCAGAAAAAATCCACAAACTCGAATATCGTTACTTCCCGGAGGTTATAGGGAAATACTTACAGGAGACTGTCTGTTAAATATTGGTATAGACAACCGGAAACCCACCGATTGATATTTAAACCCCCTGAACCCTGCAAATACTCCAATTCTGGCCATCCCCGGCATTCCTAATGAGTATCCGATTTCTGTATGATGATACCCCAGATCTGTGAGCCATAAAGTGCGAAAATGCAGTGCTTCTGTCACAAGAGGCGTATTAAAGAATGGCAGGTATTTCAAAAGTATATACTCAGAACTATAGTTCACAGAACCCTGTACCCAACCGTTTGGAGTTGAGAGGAGGTAGTTGTCCAGCAACAGGAACCCGTTATCAAAATCCACTTCGGAAACCATTATATTATTTGCCCGAAAGTGTTTGAAATCGGGAAAGAACACTCTCTCTTTGGAAATGAAGGTTCCTGCAGACAGGCTGTAATTAACTTTGGAGTAAATATTAATTTTTATGCTCTGCTTTGCCTCCATTTCTACAGATGAAAAACTGGATGATGAAAGACTCTCTCCTCCCGGCGCAATTCTGAACCTTGCGGAAAATGTAGGATATGAAGAACGAACATACTCCTTTTTACCATTGTTAATCCGGTAAAAGTTTTTTGGAGTATATGTGAGACCTGCAGAAAAGACAAGAGCTGTACTGTTTGTTTGCAAAGGAAAATATATGTTATCCGGAATGTTGGAGTCCGGAATCTTCCCAAACAAGCTTTTTATACTGCTGTTATTCAACACTCCCCTCTCCTGATAAGAAACTGCAAAATCTCCTCTGAATCCGTTTGCAATATCAATGCTGTTGCTAAGTTCAATGTATTTTTTTGACATGAATTTAACAGGATTGCATCCAAACAAAAATGATGTATATGAGT
>JAAXVX010000067.1 GCA_013335275.1 Bacteroidales bacterium | reverse complement strand
TTCTATCTCTTCGACGGAGAGAGCCTTTTTTTCAACCGCCGAGAAGTCTCTGTTAAGAGATTCGATATCCACCCCAACACTTTCTTCCGGATGAGTAAGCACGCATACATATCTGTTGGTATGCGAAATGCTTATTTCTGTCAGGCTGTTCTGAAGAAACGGTCGGCCGTTGTCGTGGTGTCCAAGATAGACCTTGCCATCAAACAACTCGTTTAACAATGCTCTTACTGCAAGCTTTTCGCGTCTTCTCGCAACGCTTTTTGTAAGTTGGAGTTCTTCAATTTCATCGTTGGGAATAGAGCACAGATTCAAAAGTTCCTCTTCGCTTTCAACGATTTCCCACATTGAAATAGTGGCACCGTTATCTAATTCCCTGCTATACAAAAGTCCCATTTTTAAAAAATATTATATCTCGTTTTTATCTGTTTCATCTGATATTTCACCTATTATCTCCTCAAGAATATCTTCGAGGGTAACAATCCCTTCTGTTCCGCCATATTCATCGGCAACAACAGCCAAATGAATCTTTTTTTGCCGGAATTCTTCGAGTAAATCGTTTATTTTCTTACTGCCCGGCACAAAGTAGGCCTTCCGGATATGTTTGTGCCAGTCGAAACTTTTTGTGTTCGACTTTAGGTACCTCACAAGATCCTTTACATAAAGGAATCCCCTGACATTGTCCAGACTCTTTTCGTATACGGGCATCCTTGAAAAACCGCATTCAATGGCAAATGACATTACCTCCTCGGAAGTCATGTCCGAATCCAAGGCAAAGACCTCGGTCCTGTGCCTCATTATATCATAAACACTGGTATTTGACAACTGAATTATGCCCTTAAGAAGCCGTTTTTCTTCCACGTCATCCGAATCACTCACATCCACCTCGTCTGCAAACTCTTCTATTGACTGGGTCTCTCTCTCTTCCCTGCTTTCGCTTAATGTCTTTGAAAACCCGGAATTAATTCTGTTTATGGGCTCTGTAAGCGGTTTAAACAACGAAATGACACGTGACATCGTTATTGCTGTTCCAATTTTTCTTTTTCCAAAAATTGAATAGGGAAGTTTATATCCAATAAGGATTACAGAAGTGAGGGCGATTAACAGAACAAGCCCGAGGCTGCTCTCTCTTAACAGAGATGCAATCAATACTATTAATGATATTTCGAGAAAAGCGGCGATTTGATATAGTGAGCCAAAAAGAGATTCCGGGTCGGATAGCATGAAAACAACCCTTCGTGCTCCGGAATTATTTTTATTCCGCAGACTCTCCAGCTCCTGACTCGATATCGATTTATAGGAATATTCACTGCCCTTGACAAGAGCATAAAGCAACAGAATGAAGATAAGTGCTATCCCCTGGGAGTAATAATCATCTAATGTTCTACTGGGAGGTTCCAACTCTTAATTCAAATGGTTATGGTTGCAAATATAATTATTTTTTAACAGCAGAGTATTTTTCCTGCATAAAAACCGGGTAGTAGGAGTTTTTTGCTTTCCTCAGCCCTTCGTCGCCTGCATCGTCCTCTCTGTTGACGTATGTGAACCCCTCAGATAATCTTTCCGCAAACTCTCTGTTAATCATTGGATAAGAGCCTCGGATCTCGGCCTCGGCTTTTTCGATGTGAACAATTACTGTGTCGGAATTTAGTTGCTCTCCTACAGTATAGGCAACCAGTTTTCCGTCAAGCCTGAGCAGTCCGCCCCTTAATCCAAGCTGGAAATAATTTGCCAGAGCCTTGTTTACGGCGCAACACTCCAGCATTAAGGAAATATTTTCCCCGCAACCGTTAAGTTTACACCACTCATTTGAGTAAGTTACACATTCCTGAATATTTTGCTCTGTAATATCCTCGTATTGCCATCCGGGCAACTCCTTAAATCTTGCAAGGTGATTCCTTTTTGACTGAAGTTTTTTGCCGGCCAGAGAAACAAGTTTTTCGCTTTCGTAAATATAGTCGAAGCTGTTTCTTTCTGCCCTGAAATTGTATTTACCGGGAAAAACCTCTTCGAGCCTCTCTTTCGTTTCCGGCGAAAGTCCGATAAGAACAAAGTTTACGTTTCTCTCTTTTGCATCGTTTTCGAGCAATTCAATCACCTCTTTAAGATCTCCTTTACCTGCCGGAAAAAGATACCTGGCAGTATCTCCGCTGCCGGATGTAAAAAGAATATAATCCTTGAATCTGGAAATTTTAGAGTGATATACCTCGTCCCATATAAAAAGGTTCGTAAAACAATATTCAGCACCCCGGAAATCGGAATATCTTAGTAATTCTTCAATCCAACCTTTGTCGGAAATCTCAATTTTCTTAAAATCTATCATATATTATTTACTCCAGTAGCCATCTTTCTATAAGAGAGAGTACCATTTTGCGGTTTTCTTCGGGCAATGTTGAAATCCTGGACCTGTGACTTCCTTTTGGATCAATCACTACAACAACATTGTTCGATTTTGGTTCATTTACCTTAACTGCCGACCACGGGTCAAACTCTCCATAAATGAATATCATTTTAGAATCGGTAGAGGCTACAAATTTTGAAAGCTTTTTATATAATTTGCTGTCAAATTTGAATCTGGACTCTTCGGTAAGAAACAATTTTGTGAGATATCCCTTTGTGCTCTTTATTTTTAGCAACCCTTCAAATGGCTTTATATCATATCCGTAATAACCCAGCTCTCTGCCTGCCTGCACAAAAAATGCACTTGTCGAACTCTCTTTTATAAAGTAATCGGGAGAGCACAATTTTATAAAATAGCTGAACAGTTCATTATCCGAAGCCTTAACGGAAGGTATTGCATCGGAATTGCTGCCCCACTGCCAGAACGAGAACGAAAACTCAAGTACGGTGTAATCATATATCTCTTCGTTTGGCAAATTAAACTGATACCCTTTTGCGGTGCAAAGTGAATCGAACTTTGGCTGCAATGATGCCCTTCTTTTTAATATCTCCTTTTGAAAATCCAGGATTTTTGCCCTCTGTTCGGGAGTCCCGGCAAAGTTTGCGATGAAAGGCTCGTGCCTGCCATCCTCCACGTCTTTGCATAAAGGTGCCACATAGGGAACTGTTATTTCAACATCCGCAGGAAAAAAGGCTCTGTAGATGAGGGCTGTTTGCCCGCCTTTGCTTATCCCGGTTGCTATCCACTTCTTTTTATATATCTCCTTAAAGATCATGGTCACATTGTGGAGGTCACAGGCCGAGTTTTCGGCTGTCAGATATTTCCAGTCGAGCGGTTTTGGTGTTGATTCAAGAAAATAGCGGTGTTCAACAAAAATTATATTTGTATTGAAAAGTTTTGACAACTCCTCTCTGTATTTGGGATTTGCCGCATATGATGCTCCGTAGCCTTCAGTTACCAGCACTGTTGGCCTGTCGAGTCCGGCATGCATTACAAAAACCCTTTGGCGGAATGTGCCCAGAGACGGATCCTCATGGCTGAGCGGCTGCTCAATATAAAGCACATACTTGTCTTTAAACTGACCGCTTTCTAATCTTTGTACATCCTTTATGTTAGGAAGCTGCTCGATTCTCCGCTTAAGAGAGTCGCTGCTTATTTCCTTTGAAAACTGATTCTCCAGGGCAAAAGCCGGAGTCCCGCCATTTAATGCGCCAAATAAAAGAGCTGCAAGAAAAATGAGGGAGAGTTTGAAGTTGGTGGTTCTTTTCATAGATATTAAGTAATCCTGCAAAATTAAAGAAAAAACCGTACTTTTGCCCAAAATCAACCGAAAATGAGCAACTTTGTTAAAGAACTCACCTGGAGGGGAATGGTCCATAATATCATGCCCGGAACCGAGGAGCTGCTTCAAAAAGAGCAGACATCGGCATACGTGGGAATAGACCCTACTGCAGATTCTCTCCACATCGGGCACCTGGTGAGCATAATGATGTTAAAACATTTGCAGTCCTGCGGACACAGGCCCATAGCACTTGTTGGCGGAGCAACAGGAATGATTGGAGACCCTTCGATGAAGTCTTCCGAAAGGAACCTGTTGGACGAAAAGACTTTGCGTCACAATCAGAATGCAATTAAAACACAACTTTCAAGATTTCTTGATTTTGATTCGGCTGCTTCAAATGCAGCAATACTTGTGAATAACTACGACTGGATGAAGGATTATACCTTTCTCCATTTCATAAGGGATATCGGGAAGCACATTACCGTGAACTACATGATGAGTAAAGATTCAGTAAAGAAAAGAATCTCCGGCGACGAGCGCGAAGGGATGTCTTTTACTGAATTTACCTACCAGCTTGTTCAGGGTTACGACTACCTGTTTCTGTATGAAAACCATGGCTGCAAACTTCAGATGGGCGGCAGCGACCAGTGGGGAAATATTACCACCGGAACAGAACTTATCCGAAGGAAGCTTGGCGGAGAAGCCTATGCTCTCACATGTCCTTTAATTACAAAGTCGGACGGAGGTAAGTTTGGCAAAACCGAACAGGGAAACATTTGGCTTGATGCAAAATATACAAGTCCATATAAATTCTACCAGTTCTGGCTCAATGTGAGCGACGAGGATGCCGAAAAATACATGCGGATATTTACAATGCTCTCAAAAGAGACAATAGAAGAAGCAATTTCTAAACATAAGGAAGAACCTCATCTGAGAGGACTTCAGAAACTTCTTGCAAAAGAGGTTACCGTTATGGTTCACGGAAGTGAAGAGTATGAAAAAGCTCTTGGAGCATCACAGATTCTGTTTGGACAATCTACATCCGGTGCTCTTAAGACTATTGACGAAGATACGTTTTTATCTGTATTCGAAGGAGTTCCGCAATTCGCGGTTAAACGTGAATTTCTTGGAACAAATATAGTTGATATGCTGGCTGTTCATTGTGCCGTTTTCCCTTCCAAGGGAGAGTGCCGCAAAATGATACTCGGTGGTGGCGTGTTCATCAACAAAGAAAAATGCGATACTCCGGAAAGCCTTATTACAGAGGAAGACCTGTTGAACGGGAAGTACATTCTTGTCCAAAAAGGGAAGAAAAATTATTACATTTTAAAAATTGAGTAGGTATGGAGGGAGAAACAACAAGACAAAACAAGGTAGGCAAACAACTGCAGAGAGATCTGGCAGAGATAATACAACTCAAGGGAATGAGTGCCTACGGGGGAGCGATGGTCACCGTCACAACCGTTAACGTCAGCCCCGACCTCTCACTGGCCAGGGTTCACCTCAGCATTTTTCCTTCCAATAAAGGAAAAGAGGTTCTTAAACTGGTCGAGACTTCGGCAAAGTACCTCAGGGGGGAACTTGGCAAAAGGGTTTCAAAACAGTTGAGGATTGTTCCGGAACTCGTTTTTTTCATAGACGATTCGCTCGACTATGTAGAAAGAATTGACGAATTACTAAAGAAATAGAGGAGAGACTGTGTGCATCTGCCACTCTTCATAGCAAAACGATACCTCTTTGCAAAAAAGTCGCATAATGTAATCAATATCATATCACTCATTAGTGCGGGAGGTATAGCATTGGGGACCATGTCCCTTATCATTATTCTAAGCGTATACAATGGTTTTGAGGGGCTCATCAAGTCGCTTTACAGCAACAATGAGTCCGATTTGCTTGTACTTCCGGCAGAGGGGAAAAGTTTCAATCCGCGTACTGCAGATTTCGACAAAATACGGGATAACCCCGGTACAGCAAGGTTTTGTGAAATCGTTGAAGAGAATGTATTTGTAAAGTATGGCGATAAGGAAGCAGTCGCAACAATAAAGGGAGTAGACTCCTCTTATGTTTCAGGTACAAATATTGGCGATTATATTATTGAGGGTAAGTTTTCCCTGTTTGACGGAGAGCTTCCGCAGGCGATTGTGGGTAAAAACATTGCTTTGAACCTTGGTTTGAGAACCCATTTTGTTGACCCTCTCTATTTATACTTCCCATCGCGATATGGTTCAATATCGTTGCTTAATCCCGCATCCTCGCTTAATCTCGTTAAAGTTTTCCCTGCCGGTATTTTTGCTGTTGAGCAGAATTTCGATAAAAAGTATATTTTTATCCCTATTGCCTGTGCAAGAGAGCTCCTTGAACTTGACAAGGAGGCTACCTCTGTTGAGATTTTTGTAAAAGAGGGCAGTGATATCGGGCGGCTTAAAAAAGAATTTTCAAATGATATTGGAAACAGTTTTATAATAAAAGACCGTTACGAGCAGAATGAGACGCTGTATAAGATGATGAAATCGGAAAAGCTCTCTATTTACCTCATTCTTCTTTTTGTGCTGATTATAATTTCATGTAATCTTTTTGGCAGCCTTTCCATGCTCATCATTGAAAAGGAAGATGATGCAGAAACGCTTCGATGTCTTGGGGCAAAAGATATTTTAATACGGCGGATTTTTCTTTTTGAAGGATGGATGATTTCTCTGACGGGACTTTTTATAGGACTGATTATTGGAATACTGATATGCCTTGCCCAGCAGCAATTTGGGATTGTAAAAATGCCAGGAAACTTCGTAATTGACTCATATCCTGTTGTTATAAGCGCATGGGACATTCTCTCTACCATTGGCGGAGTGGGCCTTATAGGATACCTTGCTGCAAAGCTTCCGCTCATAATTATGAAAAAAAACAATAAAATTTCATAAACCTCTGCAACATTTCATGATGCTTGTGCATCTTATAGATGTAGGTTTAGGTTTTAGTACACAAGAGAAGGCCGGTCACTTGTAGCAGAGGGGCAGGCCTTTTTGATTTTCCTACCTGCCGGTTTTTATCCTATATTTGTAAAGCATCTAATATATTTACAAATGAAAAGGAGTATTTTCCTGTCCCTGTTTCTGCTGACCGCTCTTTCACTCGCTGCCCAGCAAACCAAACCCAGAGTCATAATCCTTGCAACCGGAGGAACCATCGCCGGATCTGCCACAGGATCAACCCAGGCATCATATACACCCGGAGTAATAAGTATCGATAACATTATAGCAACAGTTCCCGATTTAAAATCCGTTGCCGACCTCAAGGGAATCCAGATATGCAATATTTCGAGCCAGAATATGGAACCCGCAATATGGTTGCGGCTTTTCAATGTTATAGACAGCCTTTTCAGCAACAATCTGTGTGAGGGGGTTGTAATAACACACGGCACAGATACAATGGAAGAGACAGCCTATTTTCTTAATCTCACTGTAAAACATCGTCGCCCCGTAGTATTAACCGGATCTATGCGTCCATCCACCTCACTTAGTGCAGACGGGCCGTTTAATCTTTTTAATGCTGTTTCTCTGGCAGCTTCTCCTGCTGCTGCAGGAAGAGGGGTCATGGTTACTATGAATGACTATATTTTCTCTGCCGATGATGTAACAAAACTAAATACGGTAAACACGATGGCCTTCGGCTCTCCGAATCTTGGTCCGCTGGGATATATGAGAGGCGGCAAACCAGCTTTCTACAGGGAGTCCCTTTCGAAGCATACTTTTAACAGCGAATTTGACATAAAGGGCCTCACTTCGCTTCCGGAAGTAGAAATCATACTCAGTTATGCCTTTGCTTCAAACGTTGCCCTGAAGGCTCTGATAGATGCCGGAGTGAAGGGCGTGGTTATTGCCGGAGTGGGACACGGAAATTATAACAGAGATATTGCCGGCGAACTCGAATGGGGTTA
>JAAXVX010000066.1 GCA_013335275.1 Bacteroidales bacterium | reverse complement strand
AGTTTAGCCTTAATTGATGCGTTAACAAAACCTTTTGCAAAAACCTCACGTCCGGCAATCGTATTGTGGAAATATGCCAGAGTTCTTCCTTTGTCAAGAGCTTCGCGTATTCCCGCAAGAGTGCGTTCCGAAGCCAGGACAAGGGTCATCGGGCGATGAATGCCTTCTTTTGCAAGAACGCCCTTCTCTATACTGCCGTGCGCGTCAGATGCGGAAATTACTGTCAGCCCCTTTTCTACTGCCCATGCAAGAACTCTCGGGTAGAATTCGGTATTGTTGAAAACTTCAATCCCGTCTATAAGTCCCTCGCGAAACAAGTCCTCCTGAAACTCTTTAATATAGGTTGAATCAACCGCCCATCCGGGATGGTTCCAGATTATAAAAGCGCCCTGCTTTTTGGCTTCACGAATAGATGCTTTTGCGTCGGAAGTATCAATAGGATTTGCATCCTGAATAAAAAGAGCGTTGAAATGGCCCAGCGTTTTTTGAGTGCGGGTGATTTCCGTTCCTTTAATGAGCATAAATCCTGCGACATCTGCAGCTTCCTTTGCTATTGTATATGATGTGTTATGGTCGTTGACAGTGAGCTTGCGATGCGGGCGGTACTCGATATGATCCGTAATTGCTATTGCATCCAGTCCCTCTGTCCATGCTTCTGAAACTCTTAAAGAAGGCCATACAAGACCGTCCGAAAACATAGTATGAGTATGGAAGTCACAGGTAACAACTTCATATCCCATTACTTTTGGAAATATAATGGTGCTGCGCGCTTCCGACCCGTATGACGGATAGGTCACTTTGTTGGGGTTGAGATTTGTTTTTGTGCTTTGTCCCTGCATAAGGGAACAGCAAAGAGTTGCAATAAGTAATAGTGTCGGGTAAATCAGATTCCTTTTCATTTTAATTCCTCCAGTTGTTCAAAAGGTATGTCCAGTAATTTGTATTTGTCCCGTCCTTTAAGGTTGAAGTGCCACCATTCAAATTCGTAGCTTGTAAATCCGTGTGCGGTCATAATATCTACAAGTTTGCTGCGGTTTGCCAGGACGGCTGAATCAAGGTCATTGTATTTTAATGAGGCTTTTTCGGTGAAATCGTCGAATGGAGTAGGCATTGCCAGGTCTTCTCCCGTTGCAAGATTTATAAGTGCGAGGTCAACAGCGCAGCCTCTGTTGTGTATTGACCCTTTCCATGGAGCAGCTACAAATGTTGTGTCGTGGTATACCTCGTAAAAATACAATGTTGCAGAGTATGGCCTGTATGCATCATAAATTTTAACTCCAATCCCTTCCTTCGCCAGTATTTGCTGGATTTTAAGCAAAGAATCGGCTGCTGCTTTTCTGAGAAATGCACGCGGGCTGGTGTAAATTTTTGTATGAGTAAAATTGTTAGTGTCGGCGTAACGGATATCCAGTTTTATTCCCGGTATCAGTTTTTCAAGGTCCACCATAAGATTGCTGCTGTCTTCGGCAACACTGCCAAGATAGGCTTCGGTTGTGTTAATGATATCCAGCCCGTAAGGGTTTTTTTCTTTGTCGGTATTTGAACCGCAACTGGTGAAAAAAAGGCTCACCACCATAAGGAGGATGAGCCCGGATAACTTCACTTGTAACTTAGAAAGTGATGATTCCATTTTTTTTAATTTATTGTAGGGGTTTAACAACTTCAATGAGTTCCGGCAGGTCCATTCCAATCTTTTTAAGGTGCTCAATTGTAGGGACTCCGTTTTTGTTCCAGCCTCTGCGGAAATAAACGGCATCAAGGAGCTTTTCATACTGATCTTCCCGATATGCTCTTTGTTTGGCCATTTTTTCTTCTAGGGTCATTTTCTGTGGGTCCATCCCCATCTTTTCAACAAGCTGCTTGTCGTATCTCTCCTGACGGCTGAGGTATTCCTCTGCTGTAACAGGGCCGGCTGCGCGGTATGGCTGACGGTCATGCTCGCGTAATCCGTATCCCAGCCGGATGTTAAATACCTTCTGGAAATTATACACCCTCTCGGACATTTTTATCATCTCCTCCTTGTCAAATTCACGACCTGTAACTGCCTTGAATATTGCAACATAGTTGTCCACATGTTCGGGAACTTTGTTCGGCTCAGGCTGTTCGGCATTGTTTGCCGGTTCTACGTCGTTCCAGCATAGTTTGCAGAATCCTGCAAGGCCGAACCATGTGCGGAAATATGGAAAATAGTGAAGTGCCTCTGCCTTGTTTTCAAAGGTCGGGATCATATTATTTACCATATCCATAAAGATGAGCCATGCTTCGTCGTGCTGAGGCCCTTTGTTTGTCATTGCATATCCGCCCTGTTGTGCAAGAGATTCTTTTGAAAGATACATTGAGTATTCAAGACTCTTGTTCTCCATTGCAATATCGGTGAGGAATCCTTTGTCTCCCCATCCTTTTTCAATAAACATATCCTTCAGCCGCTTTACGCCAAGTCCTGCCGTAACGCCAAAGCCTTCTCCGCGTGCCATCTGATGCAGCAGTTCGAGAGAAGCATCGGCATTGCCCCAGCTGAGGTCCACACCGCCTGTGCGTTCTGCATTGAGAATTCCGTTTTCCCAGCACTCCATGAGGAATCCGACGGTATTTCCCCAGGTAATGGTGCAAACTCCGTATGTGTCGCAATAGAAGTTCTGTTCAATTATATCTCTCGGGTCGAATACGGCAATATTTGAGCCCAGTGCAACTGCATTTTCGTATTCAGGTCCGTCTACAATCACCTTTGAACCTTTGTATGGTCCCGTGCGAAGCTCAAAATCATCAACTCCTTTTGCGCAGGCCATGTTGCATCCTATCCAGCAACCGTCCGGAACACCCTGAGTGAAGAATGTTTTCCACACTTCAAGGTCAATCTTCGGACAATCTTTATGGTCGCCGAATTTGTAATTCATTACGGGAAGGATGTCGTATTTTTCAAGAACTCCCATAAGGTGGGCGGTTCCTACTTTGCGCATCTGGCACTGAATATCATCAAGGTCGCGCATCTCCTTGTTGAATCTTTTTCCTCTTTCGGCTATTGCTGGAAGGTCAACGACATTGTTGATATTTCCTGAAACCTTAGGGATTCTTGCAACAACAGCTCTCACGTTCTTGTGCCTCATAAGGGTGCCAAGACCGCCGCGGCCTGCCTGTTTCAGGCGGACTTTGCCTCTCTTCACGTCCCAGAAGGTAAAATTGAGCATGCCAATGAGAGAGTGCTCCGCAGCCTTGCCCGAAGAGACAACAGAAACATTTATTTTATCTTTTTCATTTTCCGCAAACATGTCCAGAAGCTCTTCGCCAAGCAGGTGAGAATCATAGCTGAGCTCGTGCGGAGTTTCGAAAATTTCCACAACGTGGTCCACTCCGTTTATAAAAATGATTACATCCTTTTTTGAGTTTCCCTGAATTTCAAGTGCATCAAACCCGGCAATTTTCAGGTGGGGCCCAAAGTGACCTCCCACATTGCTGTCAATAATTCTTTCGGTTTGAGGAGATATGGCAACCACTATCGATTTTCCGGAACCGGAATATTGTGTTACCCCACAGCATGGGCCACCGGCAATCACGATTTCATTTTCGGAATCCTGCCATTTAGTGGTAGGTTTAACTGCATCCCAGAGCATCCTGAGACCATAGCCTTTTCCTCCGATAAACTTCTCTTTTGTTTCGGGGGCAATACCTCTTACCTCTACTTTGTTTGATTCAACATTTACATAGAGGCTCTGGTCGCTGTATCCCCTGTCCATTGCCTTCCACTGGTAGGGAAAAGAGGCCAGAATTGCTCTTTTTTCTTTTATCTCCTGATAGTTCATTCGATAGTTTTTTAGGTTGTTAAATAATTCGTAAATTTACGAAAAAATGTAATCCAGACAACCCGTTTTATGCCAAATTTCAACCAAATCAGGGCTATTTTATCACAAAAAACAATAGGGATTGCCGGAGCGGGCGGGCTCGGTTCCAATTGTGCGGCATCCCTCCTCCGGAGCGGTGTCGGAAAACTGATAATAGCCGATTTTGATACAGTTTCCGATGCAAATCTAAACCGTCAGTTTTACTTTCACGACCAGATAGGAGAGATAAAAGTAAATGCACTCAGGGAGAATCTGTTAAGAATTAATCCGTTTGCCTCATTACAGATGCATGCGGTAAAGGTTGCCCCGGACAATATAGATTTTCTCTTCTCGACCTGCGACGTAATAGTGGAGGCATTTGATGCCGCATCAGAAAAAGAGATGCTCATAAATTACATTTTAACCAATTATCCCGAAAAACCTCTTGTAGCTGCATCCGGGCTCGCAGGCTGGGGAAGTGCGGAGTCTCTCAGGATTATTCAGTCGGGAAACCTTTATGTGTGCGGGGATGGCGAGAGGGAGGCCGGAGAAACAGATCCGCCTCTTGCCCCAAGAGTGAACATAGTGTCAAACCTTCAGGCAGATAAAGTGCTTGAGATTTTATTAAAAGACAGATTCTGATATGAAGATAATGCTGAACAACAGAGCCGAAGTAATTGAGGGAGACGTATTTTCAATCTCTCAGATTATGGTCATAAAATCATTCAAATTCCGTATGCTGGTTGTCCGTTTGAACGACCGGCTGATAAAAAAAGAGGAGTACGAAACCACTCTTGTAAAAGATGGCGACGATTTAAAGATAATTCATCTGGTGAGCGGAGGCTAGGAGTGTTCTCCTTTCTCTCCTTTATTGAATATTTCAAACTGCTGTTTCACAGATTCTTCGTGAATTGCCTCCAGCATTAGTTTAATGAATTCTCCGTCCAGTTCCAGGCCTAAAGCCTGGGCCAGCCTGTTTGTTACCATTCTGTCGTAGCGGACAGGCTGCAAAACAGGAATGTTGTTTGCCATCTTATACTTACCAATCTCTCTTGCAACACTCATCCTTTTTGAAAGAAGGTTAAGAATCCTGTCGTCAATTTCATCAATCTCCCTGCGCATTTCGGATAAAAACTCCGAGGTGTCCGGAGTGCTCCGGATAACAAGCAGCGAGAGTATTCTTCCAAGGGTTTCAGGCGTAATCTGCTGCTCTTTGTCGCTAAGTGCCTCTGAAGGATTACTGTGAGATTCCACCATCAGCCCGTCGAAGCCAAGATCCATTGCCTGCTGGGAAAGGGGATAAATCAATTCCGGCCTCCCGCCTATGTGGCTCGGGTCGCAAAGTATGGTCAGTTCCGGCATCCTGCGTTTGAGCTCAATTGGAATATGCCATTGCGGCTGATTGCGGAACAGCCCTTTTTCGTATGAGCTGAATCCTCTGTGAACAGCAGCTATTCTGGTTATTCCGCATGAGACGAGTCTCTCCATTGCTCCTATCCACAAATCCAGGTCCGGATTAACGGGGTTTTTGACCAGAACAGGTATGTCCACTCCTGTAAGACTCTCTGCAATCTCTTGCACGGCAAAAGGATTGGCAGTTGTTCTTGCGCCGAGCCATAAAATATCAACGCCCCATTTTAATGCCTCCTCGGTATGTCTTGCATTCGCAACCTCGGTTGCCGTGAGCATTCCGGTCTCCTCTTTAACCATCTTGAGCCACCGGAGTCCCTCAATTCCCATTCCCTCAAATCCTCCGGGTTTTGTCCGGGGTTTCCATACGCCTGCACGATAAACCTGTATCCCAATTGCGGCCAGCCTGCGGGCAGTAGCCAGGACCTGCTCCTCGTTCTCTGCACTGCACGGGCCTGCAAATAC
The DNA here is from genome assembly GCA_013335275.1 of Bacteroidales bacterium. Classification (GTDB taxonomy): domain Bacteria; phylum Bacteroidota; class Bacteroidia; order Bacteroidales; family UBA932; genus Bact-08. The sequence continues at coordinate 1,923 of JAAXVX010000066.1, read as the reverse complement.
CAATGGCCTTTTTGAGTTAATCCCTTCTATGTAAAGTGGTACTATGTCCATTTATTTAATAAAGTATGCCTAAATTTTCCGAAAGATAGCAGTTTTTTAATATCTTTGTTCAAACTTAATTTATGAGAAACAAATCGGTTTTAGTGCTTTTCGCACTTTTTTTTACCCTCACGAGTTGCAAATATTTGCATATAGACGGGTTCAGCGGTTCAACAATTGTCTGGGAATCGGGAGCTAATAACTTTTTCAATCAGGAAGCAGCAACCAAGCTGAATGCTCCTGATAAAATATTAATCACAGGAGAAGTAGACGGGGATCAGGTTGTTTCTCTCAAAAATCTTCCGTGGCACTCTGTTACGTCCCGTGATGCAGTTATGAGCGGCGACACCGTCCGGTTTGAAGGCGCTTTCCGATATGACGGATATGCATTGTGTGATATATTAAGTTCTGTAAAAATTAACAAGAAGAGCAAGGAAGACTTCTATCCTCCGGTTGACTTATATGTTGAAGTGTGGAACGAAAAAGGTGAGTATGCGACATTCAGCTGGGGTGAGCTTTTCTATTCTGCAGATGTATATAATATAATAATAGCAAAAACCGTAACAAGGGTAATTCCCGGAAAGACGGGCGAACTCTGGAACGTTGGGAATGAGTCTCGCCTGGTTGCAGGGTCGGACAGGCTCACTGTGAGAAATATCCTTAATCCCACTAAAATCGTAATAAAATCATTAAGCGGGAATTTTAAAGTGAACAGAGACCCCGCAAAATTTTCTGCCGATAACCTTCTTATAGCCAAAGGTGACAGCATACCAGGACAACTTGAAGCTCTTCCCCCTGAGTTGCCTGTAGTGACTCAGAAGACCATTTTCTATGGTCACGGAATGGGATACAGAGGAGAAAAAGAGTTTTCCGGTGTAGCCATAGACGGCATACTTTCGAGGTTTTATCCTTCGGACGAAAAATCTCTCAGAGAGGGTCTTGTTTGCATTGAGGCAGTGGACGGATACAGGGCATCCTTCTCACTTTCGGAATTAATAAACAGAAATGACTACAGAGAACCGCTTCTCATGTATGGCAGCGGTAAGGAAAAAGGCAGGGAGAGTTTCTCTCTTTTTGCCGGATGTGACATGTTTGCCGACAGGGCAATTAAGGGAGTGAGCAAAATAACACTGTATTAAGATAAAGATATGGCAGGAAATAAGGGATCGAAATATTACGACATATTTCTTGACTATCGCCTCTGGCTCACAAAAAGAGGTGATGGAGAAATTTTGGGACATGAACATTTCATGCTGCTAAAGAAAATTGACGAGGGAGAATCTTTCAATTACGCATCTGAGTCTCTTGGCATGAGCTACAGAAAGGCGTGGGACAGAATCCGGAATTGCGAAAAGGAACTCGGTTTTTCGCTGGTCGAAACCAGAAGAGGAGGCAAAGACGGCGGAAACACAACACTCTCTTCCGATGGCCGGAGGCTGCTGGATGCCTATATGAGCCTTCGCGCAGAGATGGACTCTCTCATTAAGGAAAATGTTAAGAAATTCTTCCACAAATTAAACGATGAACAATGAAAAATTTCATAATCGGAATATTGGTGTTAACGGTTTCATTACTCGCCGTGTCATGCAGGGTTGGAAACAAAAACAAGACCGATGCCGGATTGTCCGGAGATTTGATAATCTTTCACGCAGGTTCTCTCTCAATGCCATTTAAAGCAATTGCCGACACATTTATGCGCATTCACCCGAATGTAAAAGTACTTGCGGAAGCTTCCGGGAGCATTGATGCAGCAAGAAAAATTACCGAACTCGGCAGGGACTGCGATATAATGGCCTCTGCAGATTATTCTGTAATAGACAATCTGCTTGTTCCGGAATATGCCGATAAAAACATAAAATTTGCCTCAAATGAAATGGCAATTGT
>JAAXVX010000335.1 GCA_013335275.1 Bacteroidales bacterium | reverse complement strand
CGGGTTTTCTGGCCTCTGTAAACAAAAAGCTCACAAATGAAAAATTTGTGGCAAGTGCCCCAAAAGCTGTAGTAGATATCGAATTCAAGAAAAAAAGCGACGCCGAAACTAAAATTGATAAACTTTCCAGGTTGAAAAATGAACTTCTTAAACATTAAGTTATGAAGAGCTTTTTCCATATCGGAAGGATTAAAACACTTCTGATACCGCTTGTATTATTGGTTTTGTCTCTTTCTTGCCGGAAGGTAAGTGAATTAAGCGACAACAATAATATCAGTACAATTTCAATTACAGGGGGGAAGCCTGCAAATGCAGTATTTGACACTCCCCGGATTGAAGGAAAGAAAATTATAATTCCGCTCAGGTTTGGCAAGTATCTTTTCCCTTTGGATGTAAAGCTTGATGTAAAAACAGAGAAATCGATTGATAAAATTCTTGGTTTTGACACAGATGGTTATATCAGGTTTGAATCAATACTAAGTATAAATGAAATTAGTGTCGTGGCAGAAAGCGGGATGACTGCAAAATACGAGGTTGTTCTGGAAGAAATTCCGTCAAACGACCTTGCCGAAGTAGAAAAATTCACGGTCAAATCCAGTCATCCGGAAGATTGCAAGTTAATTAATGAAGCATTAATTGACTACACAAATTACACTATAGGCATTTACACTATTTCAACCATTGCTCCTTTTACTATTGTGCCTGAAATAACCTTATCTGCCGGGGCCGGGTTTAAAGACTACAAAGCCAATACTCCTATTGTATTTGAATCATTATCAGCTCAAAAAAACCTTTCAATTATTTCTGAAAGCGGAAGAGAGGAGATGTGGAAAATCAAATTGTCCCCTGCAAGACATTTTACCATTCAAAATTCTTCTCAGGTCCCGGATGATGTGTCGGAGCGGATAAATTTTGGAATAAATGATGTAAAGGCTATTGCGGTTAACTCCGGGTTAGAAATTTATAATCTTCTTGTTTCAAGCACCACTTCAACAATTACTGTAATAGCTAAAAGCCCTCAAAATAACTCTTCCGGAACTGTTAAACCTGAGTTTGTAAAAGGCAAATACTCTTCCCTGAGCGGGATAAAATCAGGAGAAAACATCTCTTTTACAAAATGGGGAGAAAAAAGGAGCTTCTTTCTTTCTGATATAATTACCGGCTGGACGAAAGAATGGAATATTGAATGGAGGAGCTATAATGAATATGCAGAGATACTCAGTGTATCAAAAACAGGATACACCAGTGCCGACAGCAAAATTGAAATCGGGAATTTTACTGTTGACCGCTCAGAAAGAACTGTAAATGTCCCCATTTTAAGTAATGGCACATTTCCTCTGTTAATTAACGGATGTTCTGCCTCACTTTCATCGGGCGCTACATCTACAATGCCCGCGACGCTTTCCTTTTCATCAATAAGCGACACGGTTGATTTCACTGTCACAAAAGAGGGGTTGTCGGAAAAATGGGGAATTGTTCTTACAAACAACTTCACTCCAAAAAGTTCTCAAAATGAAATACTGGATTTTATTTCCGGTATTCCATCCGGAGGATATATATTCTCTTCAAAATACCTTGAAAACGGGATATCAAGAATTACTCTGATTACAGACAGCTATGACAATATGAGGAAACTGATGATTTCCCCGGCTATTACTGTTTCGCCAAAGGCAAAAATTAAGGGAACTGTATCCGGTGCACCGATAATTTTGTCGCCAGATAACGATTTTCTATTCTCTGTAGTTGCAGAGGACGGGAGTGAAAGATTCTGGAACATAAAACTTATTGCAGCTCCTCAGATTGAGAACAGCAATTTTGAGGCATGGGGCCCTCATCCTTTGTTTTCAACAATTCCACTTACTATTTCACCAAGCGACGGTTCCGGATGGAACTCATCCAATAACCCTTCTGTACAGGGACTGTCAAGAGTTTCCGGATACAATTCACTTTATGCGGCAAAACTTCAAACGCAGCTTTCAGTTATAAATTTTGCCAACATCGTAAGGGTTACGTCTCTTGCCTCCGGAGGTCTGTTTCTTGGGACATTTAAATACAGTATATTTTCTTGATTCCCTTAACGGTTACATGGGTGGATTTAACGGAGTTATTCTAAAGACAACAAATGCCGGGTATAACTGGAACCGGATGCCTGTTGATTCATCATTCCATTACCGATTTCATATTAAGAGCTTTAATTTTTATAATGATAAAATCGGCGCAGCCTGCGGCGGAATTATG
>JAAXVX010000065.1 GCA_013335275.1 Bacteroidales bacterium | reverse complement strand
TGAAATACTCGAGGAGTTACTGTATATGCATGGAAATGAAAGAATTATATTAGGAGCAGATGTAATTGATGAAAAGATAAAGATAAATGGATGGAAACGACAGACAGATATCTATATAGAGGATATCATATTAAGTTATACTGAGTTGAATATTAAAAAGGTGATTTGCACTGACATTTCTAAAGATGGAATGATGAAAGGCCCGTCGTTTGAACTTTACCAAAAACTTACGGATAAGTTTCCTGAAGTAGAGTTTACTGCTTCCGGAGGAGTGTCATCTGCTGAGGATCTGGATAGAATATCAATGACAGGAGTGAAATCAGTAATAATAGGGAAAGCTTTTTATGAAGGTATGATTCCCGAAAAAGAGATACAGAAATGGTTGCTAAAAGGATAATTCCATGTTTAGATGTTAACGGAAACAGTACAGTTAAAGGTATTCGTTTCAATAATTTAAAAATAATCGGCGATCCTGTCCTAATGGGTATTAATTATGCGATTGCAGGAGCAGACGAACTCGTATATCTGGATATAAGTGCTACCAACGAAGGCCGGAAAACGTTTGTTGACCTGGTTAAGGAGATTGCAAGAGAAATTAACATCCCTTTTACAGTGGGAGGCGGAATTTCATGTTTTAAAGAGGCTGCGGAAATGTTAAATGCAGGAGCAGACAAAATTGCAATAAATAGCGCGGCACTTTCTAACCCTCAATTAATTAAAGAAATATCTTCCGTGTTTGGGTCTCAGTTTGTTGTAGTTGCAATTGATGCTATTCAAATAAACGGATGCTGGATGGTAATGAGCAGGGGCGGACGAATTCCTGCAGGAAGAAAGTTGCTTGACTGGGCTTTGGAGTCGCAGGATTTGGGAGCCGGAGAGATTCTTTTTACATCAATAGATAATGATGGTACAAAAGAGGGTTTTGCGTGTGATAAAATTGCTCAATTGAGTTCCTCCCTTTCTATACCCGTCATTGCATCGGGAGGTGCCGGAAAAGCAGAGCATTTCGAGCGTGTTTTCAAAGAAGGAAAAGCAGATGCAGCTCTTGCAGCATCAATATTTCATAATGGAGAAATTTCCATAAAGGATCTGAAAAGTAATTTGTTAAATAGTGGATTAAATATTAGAATATGAACAATATGTTTAAAACCGGCGACTCTCTCATTCCTGTTATAATACAGGATGATAAGTCACTGAAAGTGCTTATGCTTGGGTATATGAACAGAGAGGCTTATGAGAAAAGTATCAAAGATGGTGTTGTGACTTTTTTTAGCCGTTCAAGACAGAGGCTATGGACAAAGGGAGAAACCAGTGGGAATTTTTTATCAATTAGCTCATATTGCTTAGATTGTGATAATGACACTCTTCTTATTCGCGTAGAGCCGGTCGGACCGGTTTGCCATACAGGGTCGGTAAGTTGCTTTCAGGGGGAGGATTTTGAGGGATTTATCGGGCGGCTTGGAGATATTGTGAGAAAAAGGCATACTGAAATGCCCTCGGGCTCATATACAACTAAACTGTTCACGGAGGGAGAGGAGAGAATAAGCAAGAAAATAGGGGAAGAGGCTGCAGAAGTTATTATTGAAGCAATTAAAGGGGACAAAAAAAGATTGGTATATGAAACAGCAGATCTCATATACCATCTTGTAGTTTTGCTTGAATATTACGGGCTTTCTTTAAGTGATGCCGAAAAGGAGCTATTCTCCAGACATAAAAAGTAATCAATTAAAAAAGTCCGGTTATATTGCCATCGTTATCAATGTCGATATGCTGCGAAGAGGGCTCTTCGGGCAAGCCCGGCATGCGCATGATTTCGCCTGTTATCGGAATTAAAAATCCGGCACCGGCGGCAATCTCTATCTCTCTCACTGTAACTACGAAATCTTTTGGCCTTCCGAGAAGGTCCGGGTTGTCGGAAAGAGATTTCTGAGTCTTGGCCATACAAATTGCGAGTCCTTCAAGTCCCAGATTTTTGATTTTTACCAGATTGGCTTTTGCTTTTGCTGTATAGTCAACGGCTTCTGCTCCATAGATTTTCTTCGCGATAGTCTCAATTTTCTTCTCAACGCTGTCTGTAAGCGGATAAAGCGGAAGGAAGTTGGGACAGCAGGTCTCGGAAGCATGAACAACCATTTGCGCAAGTTCTTCTGCGCCTTCTCCTCCTTTTCCCCAAACATCTACGATAGAAGCCGGAATCCCTTTCTTTTTGCAAAAATCCAGGACAAAATCCAGCTCCTCCTGAGTGTCTGTCAGAAACCGGTTAATCGCAACAACCGGAGCGAGACTGAACAACCGGATATTTTCCACATGTTTTTCAAGATTCTCTATTCCTTTTGCAAGGGATTCAATGCTCGGATTCTTTATCTCTTTCAGGGACTGGCCGCCGTGATATTTTAAAGCACGTACAGTGGCAACAAGGACTGCTGCATTCGGGGATAATTTTGCACTGCGGCATTTTATGTCCAGAAACTTTTCTGCTCCAAGATCAAATCCGAAACCTGCCTCAGTTACAGTGTAATCTGTAAGAGAGAGTGCCGTTTGGGTGGCTATAACGGAATTTGTCCCCTGAGCAATATTTGCAAACGGACCGCCGTGAATTATTGCAGGAGTCCCTTCAATTGTCTGAACAAGGTTTGGTTTTATAGCATCCTTGAGCAGGGCCGCCATCGCTCCGTTTGCCTTTAAATCTTTTGCATAAATGGGCTTCTTGTCAAAAGTATATCCGATAAATATATTTCCCAGCCTCTCTTTAAGATCTGCCCTGTCTTTTGACAAACATAGAATAGCCATTACTTCGGAAGCAGCTGTTATGTCAAAGCCTGTTTCGCGCGGAATTCCATTTGCAGTTCCTCCCAGGCCGACAACGATTGAGCGGAGAGAGCGGTCATTCATGTCCATAACCCGCTTCCATGAAATTGTTCTCGGGTCCAGGTTGAGATTAAAGTTTTTGCTTTGAATGTTATTGTCTATCAGAGCGGAAAGAAGATTGTGGGCTTTTTCAATTGCTCCAAAGTCTCCGGTGAAATGAAGATTTATGTCTTCCATTGGCAATACCTGTGAGTATCCGCCACCCGTCGCACCGCCCTTCATGCCAAAAACAGGCCCGAGAGAGGGTTCGCGAAGTACGACAATAGACTTCCTTCCAATTCTGTTCAAAGCCTGAGAAAGGCCTATCGAAACAGTGGTTTTACCCTCTCCGGCGGGAGTAGGTGAAATAGCAGATACAAGAATCAGTTTTCCAAATTTGCTTCTGTCGATGTATTTCAAAGGCAGTTTTGCTTTATACTTACCGTATAGTTCGAGGTCATCCGGGTCAATTCCAATCTTTTCGGCAATATCTCCTATGGGTTGTAGCTTTACTTTGCGGGCAATCTCCTGATCTGTCATAATTGTAATTATTTGTTATAAAACCTGTTTATTTATTTTACAACAAATATAAATTGTTAAAGTTTCCTTTCAAATCAATATTTTTTTACCTTCGTGGACTTTAATCAAAAAAATTAATCTTTATGGCAACACTCGAAGTTGGAGGGAAGGTATTTGATGTAGACGGAGACGGTTTTCTAACGGATCCATCAGTTTGGAACGATGAAGTGGCAACTATGTTTGCCAGGCTGGACGGAATCGAAGAATTAAACGAAAAACACTGGGCAATTGTGAGGATAATCAGAAATAATTTTGAGGAAAAAGGAAATGCCCCAATGATACGTTTCATTTGCCAGGAAACAGGACTTAAACTTCGTGAAATATATGAGCTTTTCCCTTTGGGACCGGCAAGAGGAGCTTGCAGAGTTGCCGGCTTGCCTAAACCGGACGGATGCGTTTAAACATTAAGGTATGTGTTGGTATCACTGGATTGCAATTACTTCACTTATTTTCTCAGTCGCGCTTTTCTCATATCAGTTTGCGAGACTTGTAATTCTCGGCAGACCCGATGATTTGTCTGTCAGCTCCGGAAATGTTACAAAAGGCATTGTTTACTCTTTTACAAAGGCAATGGCGCCGGGAGCAAAAGAATCTGCATACCTTCATATGCCCACATATGCCGGGGGTATTATATATCATTTAGGCACTTTCTTGTCTTTGGTTTTGTTTTTTATTCTTATAACCGGTTTCCCGTCATTGAATAATCCGTTGAAATCCATCATTTCGGGTCTTCTTTTTATCTCATTTTTTGCCGGTTTCGCGATTTTAATAAAAAGGATTATCAACAGGGATTTAAAATCACTGTCCGGGTTGGATGACTATATTTCCAACGGAGTTACAAGCCTGGTCCAGTTATTTACTGCTGTTTATCTTTTGGTTCCGGATGCAGAAACATTCTATTATTTATCTGTTGCCCTGTTTTTTATCTGGTTACCGCTTGGAAAAACAAAACATCTTCTCTTCTTCTTTTTTGCCAGATATCATCTTGGATTTTTCTACGGATGGAGGGGAACCTGGCCTCAAAAATCGGAATAACATGCAAAAAATCGATAAAGTTAAAAGAGACAAGGCACTGGAATTGCTGAAAAGCGGTTCGGACAGTAAGCTTCTTACTCATCTTAATGCATGTGTAAGATGCGGATTGTGTGCCGGAAGCTGTATGTTTTATATTACACACAAACAGTCAAAATATATCCCTGCTAAAAAGGTAGATCTTGTCAGTTCTGTCTACAGAAGATACTGCACCTCCATGGGGAAAATCGCTCCTGCCCTTGTTAACGCAAAAGATCTTGACGACAGTATGGCAGAAGAGATGGTGGATTTACTCTTCGGATCATGTACAATGTGCGGAAGATGTGTAAAACACTGTTCTATAGGAGTTGATATTGCCTATATAGTAAGAAAGGGAAGAGAGATGCTGTCTGCAATGGATATGGTACCGGCTTCTCTGCAGGCAACAGTCGATTCGGCCCTCAGGACCGGAAATAATATGGCAATCCCTACAGAGGAATTTGTTGATACAATAAAGTGGATGGAAGAAGAGCTGATTGATGAGATGGGAGATAATAATGCCAGAATTCCGCTGGATGAGCCGGATAAAAATGTTTTTTATACCCTCAACCCCAGAGAACCGAAATTTTTTCCTCTTTCAATATCGGCTATTGCAAAGATATTTTATGCCGCGGGCGAAAACTGGACAATCTCATCCGGATTCTACGATGTGACAAATTATGGGTTCTTTAACGGTAACAAAGAACAGGCAACTGTAATTGCACGGAATCTGTATGACGAAATTCACAAGCTGAGAGGGAATGTTCTTGTTTTAGGAGAGTGCGGGCACGGAACACGGGCAAATCGCTGGGAAGGGCCAAACTACCTGCGAAAGAGTTACGATTTTGAGATGACAACAGCAGTTGAACTCATTGCTGATTATATTCGTCAGGGAAGAATAAAGCTGGATAAAAGTCTTAATAAAGAGCTTGTTACTATTCACGATCCGTGTAATCTTGTAAGAAACGGAGGCCTTCTCGAAGAGATAAGGTTTGTTGTTAAAAGTGCTGCAGATAATTTTACTGAGATGAACCCGCACGGAAACGAAAATTATTGTTGCGGCGGCGGCGGCGGAATGCTCGCCATGAGCGAGTATAACGACAGAAGGCTTAAGATAGGGGAGATTAAGGCAAATCAGATCAGAGCTACCGGGGCCAAAGTTGTAATCACGCCATGTCATAATTGCGTGGATCAGCTTTCGCAGTTGAATCACACATACAAACTCGGAATTAAGATCAAGACTATTGCTGAGTTAGTCGCAGATGCACTTATTATTGAAAAGTAAAATAAAACATAATAATCTAAACTATGAGCAAACTTATCTATCTCGACAACTCGGCTACAAGTTTTCCAAAGCCGGACGAAGTGTATGATTTTATGAACACCTTTTATCGCACAAAGGGAGTGAGCCCGGGCCGTTCCGGATTCGATGCCGCTCTGGAAACGGAAGAGGTTGTGAATAATACCAGAAAGATGCTTACCAAGCTGTTTAATGGCGGTACAGACCACAATAGGTTGACATTCAGCTATAATGCAACGGATTCCCTCAATCTGATCATTAACGGACTTGTAGAAAAGGGAGGACATGTTGTTACAACATTACTTGAGCACAACTCTGTTTTACGGCCGCTTTACTTCCACCAGCAACAGGGAACAATCGATGTTACTTATGTTCCGTTTGACGAGAACGGATATGTTAATCCGGACGATATTAAAAAAGCAATCCGGCCTAACACGACATTTGTAATAGTTACTCATTGCTCAAATGTGCTGGGTACAATTCAGCCGCTTGCCCAGATAGGAAAAATATGTAAGGACAAGGGTGTTACTTTCGTTGTTGACGGGAGTCAGGGAGCCGGTTCGGTAGATTTTGACATGCAGGCCTGCAATGTTGATGTATATTGCTTTACAGGACATAAGTGCCTTATGGGTCCAACAGGTATCGGCGGTTCATATGTAAGGGAAGGAGTAAATATTAAACTTACAAGAGCAGGGGGAACAGGGGTTCGTTCGGCATTCAGGGGGCACCTGGAAGAATATCCCTACAGGCTCGAATACGGAACGCTCAACCTATTGGGTGTCGGAGGGCTATATGCAGGCGTAAAATGGATTACTCAGCAGGGAGTAATGAATATACACAATCGCGAAATTGCACTGTGGGATAAGCTCAGAAAGGCAGTTCAAAACACAGAAGGAGTAACTACATACTGCGCAAACAGCATTGAAAATAAAAACCCGGTATTGTCTTTTAACATAAAAGGCTTCCAGGCAGGCGATGTTGGAACAATGCTTGATGTCGACTACAATATAGCTGTGAGAACAGGTCTGCAGTGTGCTCCCCTGGTTCACGAACATATCGGAACTTTTGACATGCACGGAACAGTCAGAATGAGCATTGGGGCATTCACTACAGAAGCGGATGTAGATACCGCAATAGAGGCAATAAAAGAGATTGCGTCGATAAAGAATTAGAAAAGAAATTGAGGAGCTACTTAAGCTCCTCAATTTCTTTTATTCCGCTCCTGTTGAAGACAATACGATATCGTTTAAACTCTTCCGAGTCCGAAGATTTAAGCTGCATCAGAAAGTTGAGATAATAGATTTTAATACCCTGAATTTCTTCATAATCCTCGCCGTTATCGGAAGTGACGTAAAGTGGAGTCGTTGGGTCATCCATCTTGTGAAGAAACGAGGAGAGATTGAACCGTAGAATGTCATTCACACCGCTTACCGGATACTCGGAGTTTGCATTAAGTTCGTCTCTGCTAATCTGGACAATTTTCCTGAAAAGAATAATTTTCTCTTCGGAATTACGGTTTTCCGCCTCAAGCAAAGTTGTGCGATCCCTGAGAGTGATAATCTCTTTGGGAACATTAGACTCATTTATGAAATCGAATCCTTCCCGGCTCATTCCGATTACCTCTTCATTAATTCCGATTATCGTTTTATTGTCGAAATATTTGTTTTTTCTTTTATGGGCATAATAATACCTCAGCAAATCCTTAATCCGGTCTTTAAGCATATAGCTTACCACTAGTGCAACAAAAAGAGGGATGGTAAAATTGCCGTATTCCCGCTGAAAGGAAAATGCGATTGCAGTTGCAAAAATCATTGAAACACCTGCAGCCAGGCTATAATATATCTGCTCAATCAGTACTCCGTCCCGTTTTTTGTTTGCG
>JAAXVX010000334.1 GCA_013335275.1 Bacteroidales bacterium | reverse complement strand
AAAACATTAACCGCAACCAGGTTTTTAAGATTTTTCAAAAAGACACAGTCTATATAAGTCACTATATTCCATATACATATTCAAGAAACCAGGCAAAAATAGGTGAATGGGCTCTTAAGCCGTTCGTTAAAGTGGAAGAGATAGGAAAGAGCCTGAATGGTCTTGCAGTGGACATGCTCACAATAACAGATACATCAATCCCGGATAAAGGGAAGAAAAGAGTATGGATACATGGCCGCTCCCACCCCAGCGAACAGCCTGCAAACTGGCATCTTGAAGCACTCATTAATAACATTGTTGCAGATACACCGGAGGCTAAAGATATGAGGCGTGAAACAGTGTTTTACATTGTCCCTATGATTAACCCCGATGGAGTTGCCGGCGGATATTCCCGTTCAACCTCAACCGGAGTGAATATAGAGATAAACTGGGACAGACCGGATTCACTTACAATGCCAGAAGTAAAACTGCTTAAAAAGAAAATTTCGCAACTGACCGCAGAAGCTCCATTTGATTTGCTGCTGAATATGCACTCCCAGATTGCAAACTCTGCTACCTACTGGATACATACTGCCAAATCTACCAGTGGCCGATTCCTGGGCAAACAGATACTCCTCTCCTCTCTTACAATGGGCGATAGAAATTACTATGCTCCGGGAGATCAAAGCTTCTCCGATATGGGCTCCAGATATCCAGAAGGGTGGATATGGAATCAGTTTGGAGAAAAGACCGTTCCAATCACTTTTGAAACGCCGTACACTTTTTTCACAAACAATCCTACAGGAGAATGGGTTTCTACAGAAAGCCTGTCTGCTTTGGGCCTAAACTCTTTTAATGCTGTTTACGACTTTTTAAAAATTGACGGAAGCTCCAGAATAATTCTTGAGCCTGCAAAATTTTCAAAAAGAAGATGGGAAAATATTTCAGACAGCAGTAAAGTCTTTTTTGGAGACAATTTTCTTAAAAGCAAAAAGGAAAAGTCAAAAATATATTTCAGCAAGCCATATCTGGAAAAAGGCAATTACAAATTGTTTAAATGGGTCGTTGGTCCCGCCGGTACTACTTTCGGCGAGAACGAAAACAGGTGGATGGAAGCCGGAAAAGTAAATCAGAAAAATAGCGGTAAATTCAGGTGGAAAGGTGTAGCTCAATCAGGTGAGACTGAAGATGCCATTTTACTGATTAAAGAATAGGAGAATTTTACCTATATTTGCACCACGATTGCGGAAATAGCTCAGTTGGTAGAGCATCAGCTTCCCAAGCTGAGGGTCGCGAGTTCGAATCTCGTTTTCCGCTCAAATTCTTGAAAAATGGTAAAATACTTTTTAACCATATTTCTTGCTCTTTTTATAGCATCACTTTGTCCTGGACAAAACAGGCAAATCGCCCCCCTGTTTCCCGGAGGAGTCTCCGAACTGAAAAAGGAGTTATACCACAACCTCAGCCGTAAATCTAAAGGAGAAAAAATATCATATCCCGTTTCGTTCCGGTTAAACTTTTCCGTTGATAAAAGAGGAAAAGCTTATAATGCTGACATATATGGCATCGACGATCCGGTACTCATGAAAAGAGTATCCAAAGCAGTGAAAAAACTATCAAGGTTCAAACCCGGTCTTGCAAATGGAGAGCCAATAAGATGCGACGTAAGTATCGAACTTGATTTAAAATAAAATTACGATTTCCTGTTTTTTTCAATATACTCGGCAAGAGTTCTTACCGATTTGAAAACTTCTTTATTGGCTTTCGGGTCTTCCATACGAATGCCATACTCTCTCTCAAGAAGAATTACAAGCTCCAGTGCATCAATTGAATCCAGTCCCAGCCCTTCTCCAAACAAAGGAGCATCTGTGTCGATATTTTCCGGGGTAATCTCTTCCAGATTTAATGCTTCGATGATTTGTTTTTTAAGTTGAAGAATCAATTCGTCCATAGTATGTAGTTTGTTAGTTATTATTTATTCATGCGATATTTCCTGTTATACAAAAGAGCCAGAAAGAAACAACCGGCACCAAACAAAAGCATTGCGCCACTTTCCGGCAAAATAGACATTATTCCCTCATCTCTGAGAAACAGGCTGTAAAAACCGGACATCCCCCAGTTCAGAGGGGACAACCTGCTTATGATTTGCATCTCGGGCGACATGAGGAATACAGGAATCCACACACCGCCAATTGCAGCAAGTAAAACGACAGAGACTGCCCCAAATACCGATGCCTGTTGATGGGTTCTGGCAATATTGCCTA
>JAAXVX010000333.1 GCA_013335275.1 Bacteroidales bacterium | reverse complement strand
CCGAATCAAGGGCAAATTCCTTTTTTAGGGTCTGTTCTGCAGACACATACCTGAAAGGTGCGATAGTGATATCATATTCGAGAGTCTTTTCGACATACCGTACGATAAGCTTTTCTACAAGAAGATTATGGCCCTTTATCTCTTTTACTTTTTGAATTTCACAAAAAGCAGATTCAACTGTTTTTTCAATTTTATCTTTGCTGCGAATGAGCTCAGATAGCAATCCCTTTGAAATTACTTTGTTTACGTAAGGTAAATAAAGATTCTCCATGGATTTGTGAAATATGGTTCCAAATGTATTGGCTTCTACAGATTCCGAAACCTCCTCTTCCTCTTCTACCCTTCTGACATACTTAAAATAAAACCATAACGGGCATTTCACATATGTATTAAGTGCCGAGGCCGATAAAAATCTGTTTTTGCTTAAATAGTTGTTTTCCAGCAGAGACATAACCCCTGAATCCTTTACTACTTCTATTTTCTCACGGGCTCTTTTTTCGATTCTGTAAGTTGCAATTTTTTCTTTTAAAGGAGTTTTATAATGGTATTTGAGCTGCATTATAAACCGGCTCTGCTCTCCAGTTACCAGTCCTTCTGTTCTGGTGTCATAAAGAAGGAAGAGTTTTTTTGCACGGTAAATTGAGCGGTAAAAGTGATATGCGGTAACACCGTCGCGATATTCATAATCCGGAAGGGCAAAGCCTTTTCTCAAATTATGGGGGATGAACGAATTTGACCCGGAGCGTGTAGGAAATACCCCGTCATTCATTGAGCAAATAATGAGGTTATCAAAATCGAGACACCTTGTTTCCAAAACTCCCATAATCTGAAGCCCGGAAAGAGGTTCTCCCCTGAAAGGAATGGATGTGCTGTTTACGAGCTGGCGGAAAAGCCTTAAATATGTATCAAGTGACATAGGGATACGAAGGTCCCCGAGCCTGGTTATAAAAGTATACAGATAATAGACAAATTCCTTTTCTACCCGCGTAATGTCAATTTTTTGAATTATATAATCCAGAATAGAGTGCAGGTATACGGAAAGTTTGTCAATATTTTCTTCGGGAGCCGCCTTATCATCCGTAACTTTTCTGAAAATCATTTGCAAAAGCTCGCTCTCCCTGAAAAGCTCCTGTGAAACATAAATTATGTTCCCTTTGATTATTTCATTCTCTGCTTTTTGAGCATCGCTTCCGGATATCAGTTTTATATAGCCGTGCCTTAGCACAGGCAAAACACGCCTGAAATAGAGCGGCCCCTTTTGCAATTCGATAAAACTCTCAACCAGGGAAACAATAGAGCCCTCTCTGAGCGGATATCCCATTGTAACATTTATGCTGCCGGCTCCTTCGTCCACAGAATGGAGCAAAGGCGTCAGAAGAGATTCATCTGGAAGAACAACTGCTGTATTAATTCCCCCTCCGCATAAATTTATTAACTCCCCTGCAATTTTCACCTCTCCCGCAGAGGATGGAACACCAATAATTTCAATATCCGGTTTATAGTCAACAGAAAAATCTATATCCTCTTTTGATGGGAAATTAATTAAATTATCCCTCATAAAGAGCGAAGCCTTGTTGTTGACATCGGTAATCATATCTCCGCAAAAATCCCAGTAAAAATCGGCCTTCCCCTGTTTTTTCAGGGAACTCATAAGCAGTTTTTCACAATTGTTGAGAGCGTTAAAACCAACGAAAACAATTTCTCTGTATCCTCCCAGCTTTTCGTGAATATAGGATAGATTTCCATCCTTTTGCGATATGAGAGACTCTGCTATTTTCCTGTAAATCATGCCCTCATATCCGCATCCATCCTTTTCGAGGTCCTCCCGGAGCGATATATAGAGCGGGTAAAGTATCTCCCAGAGAGATTTGAATTTCAGTTTTTTCTCACTAGAGTCCGATGGCAGGAAACTTGTCCAGAAGCTTTTTACGGCTTCCATCTGATTCTCGGTAAGGAATGAATAGTCACTGTCTATATCCTTGAGATCTTTAATATTTGCAAAGAGTTTTTGCGGATTTACAAGGTATTTGTCCACATCATCAAAATCGGCAAGAACTATCTCTCCCCAAAACATAAATTCATCAAAACTCTCCTTAGAACCTGAAAGTTCAATGTAAATCCTGTAGAGCCGGAAAAGAACATCCAGCCGGTCTGCAACGCGATAACCGGAAAGTCTTGTAAAAAGATCGTTTATTGTTAAAATTGCAGGAGAAAAAAGCGGTTTATCTGCTACTTCTCCCAGT
>JAAXVX010000064.1 GCA_013335275.1 Bacteroidales bacterium | reverse complement strand
TACGATGCGCTTTACAAAGCCGGTGCCGCTGCCATCTTTGGCCCCGGAACATCGGTTTCTGTTGCGTCAATTAAACTGATGGAGCTGTTGCTTCAGAAGTTTGAATAAGCGGTAAAATTTGATAATGAATAAAAAGGGCGTCTGAAATTAATTTCAGACGCCCTTCTCATTAATATTAAACTCACCTTTTAAATTACCCCGGTCCGTAGGCCGGGGATTTAACCACCACAAAAGAGATAAACGAACTAACCCTTTTCGTTTTAAAAATTGAGGATGGAACAGATTAATCTATTAAAACGGATTAACGTCAACAAAGATCTCTCAATAAAAAATATAACGCAATAAGTAGTTTCAGAAAAAATAAATCAAAAGAAAGAGGGTTTTTACCCATTTATTTTTCAAAAAAAGAGATGGATCCCTATGGAAGAAAAGGCGGTTAAAAAGATAACAAATTGTTCTTCAGAGCAAATGTTATGACTCCAATCATATTATTTGAGTTTGTTTTTTTCATCAGGTTTTCACGATGATTTTCTACAGTCCGGCTTGAAATCGAGAGTTTATCTGCAATCATCTTTATTGATAGCCCTTCCATGGACAAGCAAAGAACCTGATATTCCCTTTTTGAAAAAATGCCGCTTTCCGGTCTGTTAAAATTGTCACGATTTTTTTTGAGATCCAATATGATAAAACCTATCAACGTTGAAGATCCGAATTTTTTTTCATAGACCGTCACATAAAGAGATACTTCAAATTTTTCGCCAACATTCGGAACAAGAACAACATTCTCAGAAAACGAATCCAATAATCCGTTTGCGCACCGGACTATTTTATCTTTAATTCTTTTATAAGAAGCCTGGTCTAATAACTTTTCAACAGAACAAGATTTCAAATCATCATTTAACAGTGAAAGACTTTGGAGTAAAGCAGAATTAGCATTATAAATTAAATGTTCATCAAATAAAATGATTCCATTGGGAGTGAGGTTAAATAATGAATTAAACTCCTGCTTTCTGGTTTGTTTAAGTTTATTGTATTTTGTCAGCCTCTTTTCTATAATCTTGATTAACTCTTCATTTGCAAATGGTTTTGTAATATAATCATCTGCCCCCAGGTCCATTCCGATTCTAAAATCTTTAGGTTCGCTACATGCCGTAATAAAAATAAATGGAACCGCATCAAGTATTGAACTGTCTTTTAAAAAATTATATACCCGATAACCATTAACAGAGCCCATTTTTACATCGCACAGTATTAAATCCGGTTTGTATTCAAATGCTTTCTGAATACCGGATGATCCACTATTTGCATAACAAACATCATAACCATGCATTGTGAGAACAATTTTTAGTGTCTTTCCCAAAATTTTGTCATCATCAATAACTAGTATTTTAGTTTTAAAATCCATATATTAATCTTTATTATACTAATTCTCAAATACTTTTGAGAACGTGAAGTAAAAAATAAATCCGATAGCCACCAGAATAGTCATTAAGTAGAGTATCTGTGCAGCAGAAATTCTAAAAAAAGTCGAAAGCCAGCTGGTCCGGTATAATTTCCGGCTGCCGGTAATAACGTAAACAGGGAAAAGAACAAGCAGATATGATTCCGGGCTTATTGTCTTGGCCGGGAAAATCAAGTTAATTGTAATAATGATTATAAATATTAGAAACAGAAAGGTATGCTGATTAATTGCAGATATGAAATGTGCCAGAAAGTACTTCTGACGCTTCCGGAAGAATACCCATAGAAAAAATGCATATAAAGGCATGAGAATAAAAAGGCTCCAGGATAGCAGCGAGAAGAATCTGGATACATAGTAGTCTTTATTCTCACTCACAATTTTTGTAAAGTTCTTAGTCTTCCCTCCCGCCTTTGCATTTATTTGTACAACATTATTATTAGCAGTGTTGCTAACCTTGCCATCTTCCGATAGGGAAAGCTTATCAATACCCGATTTAATCTGGTCGCCCATTGAAATATTCAAAAGCAGAAAAAAAATTATGCTTGTAAATATATATAACCGGAAAGGGGGCATATACCTTGCTCTTTTCCCTTCTGCATAGTCATGCGCCATTTCCCCGGGCCTGAAGAGCAAAGATTTAAATGTCTTAAATACTCTGGTATCGAATGCCCACATATTTGCCATTATGTCGAATACCATAACAATAAATGGCCTGTCTAAGTCTCTGACCGACTGAGCACAGTTTGGACAATAGTGTCCGATAAATTCGGTTTCGCAGTTTTTACAAATATTTTCCGGTCCTGTTAATTTCGCCATATTTTTCTATCAGCAGTATTCCTAATTAAGGTCAATTACTTCAAAACATCCTCTGTCGGCCATGGTTACATATGCTCTCTTTTCGTCTCTGGAGAGAACAATGTTTGAGCATAGTTTGCCCTTAAGCAAAATTTCACGAAGTATTACGCCATTTGGAGAGACTATGACAACTGTACCTTTTCCATGCCTTGTAATGAAAAGGTTACCCTCCGAATTGCAGCGCATGCCATCCATCCCAAAATCGGGAAAAGAGATTAATAATTTTTTATTCTCCACGGTTCCGTCTTTCTTAATATCATAAACCCAAACCTTTCTCTGAATCGATTCGTTTACATAGAGTTTCTTTCCGTCGGGGCTTACTTCAACACCGTTTGTTGTGCCTATATTTCCTTCGAGCAGGATAATCTTACCTTCACGGTTAATAAGCCACAGGTTACCGGTTGAATCCTTCCAGTTTGGATCGCTGGCATAAAGGAATTCAGTTTTGGGAGATATTGCAATATCATTCGGCTGATTCATTGAGGAGTTGTGCGCAAAAACAGATATCTCTTTAGATGACGGGTCTACTCTTAGAATATTATGCATAGTATAATCGGCAATATACATAAACCCTTTTTTATCAAATCGGATTCCGTTTCCCACAGAACCGGAAGGAAGGGTAACATAAACTGATGCTTCTCCATTTGGAGTTACGACTCCTATCGTACCTGGTTCTTTAAAATTTACTGCAAACAGATTCCCGTTTTTATCTATGGCGGGACCTTCGATACCCTTTGGAAAACTCCACTCCGGAAGCAAATCGGTTACGGAATTTGTTCTTTCCTGAGAAGCAGCATTGCCGCTAAACACCAAAAGAACCGGAAATATAAAGAGGAATAAAAACGATTTCATAATTAAAGTCTTAATTATACAAAAGTAAAAAATTAAAATTAGTTTGTTTGACAAATAAATATTTACATACCTTTGTTTCGTATTTTAACGAAATGAAACATGGCTATCAAAAAAAATCAATATACCCCCTATCAGGAAAAAATTGCCGGTTATGGAAAGGCACTCTCTCATCCGGCACGGGTATTCATTATGGATTATCTCGCAAATAATACGGACAGGTGTTGCTATAGCGGTGATATGGCAGAAAACCTTCCAATTGCCCGCTCGACACTTTCGGAGCATCTTAAAGAGTTAAAAAAAGCAGGACTGATACAGGGCGAAATAAATCCCCCATACATAAAATATTGTGTTAACCGTGAAAACTGGGCAGAAGCCCGAATTATGTTTGCAGAATTTTTCAACAGATAAAATATATGGAAATTAAAATTTTAGGAACAGGCTGCCCCAAATGCAAGGCACTTGAAAAACTTACCCGTGAAGTAGTGGAGAAAAACGGCTTTGATGCCAGTATCACTAAAGTGGAAGATATAATGGACATTATGAAATATAACATAATGACAACACCGGCTCTGGTTGTGAATGAGAAGGTGGAGATTAAAGGCAGGATTCCATCGGCCGAAGAAATTAAACAAGTGTTAAGTAAATATTAAACAAACAATACAAAATTATGAAACGTTCCTTTCTCTTAAGTTTTGCCATACTTATGGTAATGTTCTCATTTAATTCTTATGCCCAGTCCGATAACAAAAAAACTTCAAATGTTGTGGCGCCCGTTAAAGTAGAGGCATATTATTTTCACCTTACATCCCGCTGTGAAACCTGCAAGGCAGTTGAAGCTGAAGCAAAAAAAGACCTGCAGTCTCTTTATGGCGACAAAGTAAGTTTTAAAGCAATAAATCTTGACGACGCTTCGAGCAAAAATCTTGCAGAAAAGCTTCAGGTTTCCGGCCAGGCTCTGTTGGTTGTAAAAGGAAGTAAAATATTAAATCTGACCAACGAAGGTTTTATGTATGCCCGGAAAGAGCCTGCAAAATTTAAGGCTGTTATTAAAGAGAAAGTAGATCCTCTGGTAAAATAATTAAAAATGGATTTTTTAACCGGATTACTTGAAAACAGCACCATACCCTGGATTTCGGCATTGGTGCTGGGCTTCATGACTTCTATCAGCCCATGCCCCCTGGCAACAAATATTACAGCCGTTGGATTTATAAGCAAGGATATAGATAACAGAAACCGTGTTTTCATAAACGGCCTCCTGTATACTCTTGGGCGTGCAATTACTTATACTGCAATTGCTCTGGTACTCTACTTAGGAGCAGATCAGTTTAAGTTTTCCGGGTTTTTTCAGCAATACGGGGAGAAGATTCTGGGCCCCCTACTGATTATTATTGGCCTTTTCATGCTTGATGTAATCAAAATTAAATTCCCGGGGATGAGCGGATTGTCTTCAAAAATGGAAAACAAATCGAGATGGAGTTATTTTGATGCAATTCTTCTCGGTATGCTGTTTGCCCTCGCTTTTTGTCCGTACAGCGGGGTTCTCTATTTTGGGATGCTCGTACCCATGACAATAAGCAGTGCATCCGGTCTGTATCTTCCGGTTCTGTTTGCAATTGCCACCGGAATTCCTGTAATAATTGTATCATGGATACTTGCATACACCCTCTCAGGCATTGGCGGATTTTACAATAAAATCAAGTCTTTTGAAATATGGTTCAGAAGAGTTATTGCCGCTCTGTTTATCATTGTGGGGATATACTATGTTTTCCGGGTGTTTTAGTACACATAATAAAATATCAAATTATAAATTGTTCTCATGAATTGGAAGAAGATTTTTCAAATAGTATTAGGAATAGCAATCTGGTATACTCTTTACCACAACCTGCAATTTTTAGCAGATTTTATAATTGATAATCTGTTCGGGATGCAAAAAGGATTGCATTTAACCGAGACATTGAGATTTTTCATTTTTGAAGTTCCTAAAGTATTGATGCTATTAATACTGATAGTATTTTTCGTAGGAATTATACGTACATATTTTACCCCTGAAAAGACCAGAAAAATATTGGAAGGCAAATCTCTGTTTACCGGTAATGTAATGGCTGCTTTATTGGGGATTGTAACACCGTTTTGCTCCTGCTCGGCAATCCCTTTGTTTCTTGGTTTTGTTCAGGCCGGAGTGCCGCTGGGCGTAACTTTCTCTTTTTTGATTTCTGCTCCTATGATAAATGAAGTGGCAGTTATATTGCTTTTTGGCTTGTTCGGGTGGAAAGTGGCACTTATCTATGTATTAACAGGTTTAGTGATTGCGATAATTTCCGGCTTTGTCATTGGCAAATTAAAACTTGAAAAGTACGTTGAAAGCTGGGTTTATAAGCTAAGTGGCGAAAACGGAGAAAACACCGAAGAGAAGATAACCTTTGAAGATCGTATAAAACTGGGATTCACTGCTGTTAAGGAAATTGTAGGCAAGGTGTGGCTGTATGTAGTTATTGGTATAGCAGTTGGTGCCGCGGCACACGGCTATGTTCCGGAAAGTTTCATGACTAACCTCATGGGTAAATCTACATGGTATTCTGTTCCTCTCTCGGTATTAATAGGAGTTCCTCTTTATTCCAATGCAGCCGGAATTATCCCTATTGTGAGTGTCTTTATAGAGAAGGGAGTCCCTCTCGGAACTGCCCTTGCATTTATGATGGCGGTAATAGGGCTCTCTTTGCCGGAAATGATAATTCTCAAGAAAGTATTAAAGCTCCCTTTGATATTTACCTTTATTGGTATTGTTGCAACCGGGATAATGATAGTTGGTTTTTTATTTAATTCTATAATGTAAAAATGGACGGTCTTAAATTTACTCCGGACAAAAGTTCCTGCCTATGCGGAGGGGCAGATTATGTTGTACTGGCTTGTTCAGGTGCATGCGATCTCGGACAGGTTACGGATGCCGTTGCAAGAAAATTGCGGGATAACGGCGTAAGAAAGATGAATTGCCTGGCTACGATTGGAGCTGGTCTCGGTAAGCCATTTGAACAATTAAAAAAGAATAACATTCTTATGCTGGACGGGTGTCCTGTCGATTGCGGGAAGAAAATCCTCGACGATGCCGGTTTCGCAGACTATAAATACATGCGTATTACCGACCTTGGCTACAAAAAAGGACAAACCCCTGTTACCGAAGAGGTAATTAATGACGTGTATGAAAAAGCCGAAATTATCTACTAAAATGAAAGTATTAATCCTATGCACGGGGAATAGTTGCAGAAGCCAAATGGCACATGGCTTTATGCAATCATTTGACAAGAATATTACTGTTTGTTCTGCCGGGACACATCCTGCATCCCGGGTAAACCAGACTGCGGTAAAAGTGATGAAAGAAGCGGGCATAGATATAAGCGGGCATACTCCAAAAATGGTTGATGAATACTTAAAAGATGAGTGGGATTATGTTATTACTGTTTGTGACGACGCCAATGAGACTTGCCCTGCTTTTTATGGAAAAGTAAAACATCGCCTGCATATAGGATTTGAGGATCCTTCTCATAAAACCGGTAGCCCCGAATTTATTTTGAGCGAGTTCCACCGAATCAGGGATGAAATTAAAAATCGGTTCTATAAATTATATGTAGAACAAATTCAATCAGAGGTATGAAAGCAAAAGATTTAAAACTTATAGTTCAGGAAAAATACGGGCAAATAGCCCGGACTAATCCGGTTATGGAGAAATCATCTTGTTGCAACACTTCGGGATGTTGTGGCGAATTGGAATTTAGTATGATTGGCGACGATTATTCTAAGCTTGAAGGGTATAACCCCGATGCTGACCTTGGATTGGGATGTGGCATCCCAACACATTTTGCCGCAATCAGAACAGGAGACAGCGTCCTTGATTTGGGAAGCGGCGCAGGAAATGACTGCTTTGTTGCACGTGCCATTGTTGGAGAAACAGGGAATGTTACGGGGCTTGATTTTACAGAAGCAATGGTTGCCAAAGCAAAAGAGAACAACAAGAAACTTGGTTTTACCAATGTGGAATTTGTGCAGGGAGATATCGAAGATATGCCGTTACAAGACAATACATTTGACGTAGTGGTTTCCAACTGCGTTTTGAACCTGGTCCCGGACAAGAACAGGGCGTTTGCCCAAATAATGAGGGTACTTAAGCCAAATGGTCATTTTTGTGTTTCGGATGTAGTTATAAAAGGAGAACTCCCGGAAAATCTTCGCAAAGATGCCGAGATGTATGTCGGATGTGTATCCGGGGCCGTTGAAATGCAGGAATATC
Source organism: Bacteroidales bacterium (assembly GCA_013335275.1). Classification (GTDB taxonomy): domain Bacteria; phylum Bacteroidota; class Bacteroidia; order Bacteroidales; family UBA932; genus Bact-08. The sequence continues at coordinate 233 of JAAXVX010000064.1, read as the reverse complement.
TGGAAATAATATCCAGACAGGGTTTCAAAAACATAACTGTTCATAAACAAAAAGAGATAGTGATTCCCGGAAACGTACTTGGAAAATATCTGACAAAAGAGGAAACAGATAAATTCAAAACCGGGGATACAGGTATATTCAGCATAACTGTTTCCGGAACGAAATCCTAAGAAGCTCTATAATTTTACCATAAATCTTAACGATTATGCCAGCAAATAAAAGATTAAAATTCT
>JAAXVX010000063.1 GCA_013335275.1 Bacteroidales bacterium | reverse complement strand
CGGTGTCTGAAGGACACCCGGACAAGGTTGCAGATCAGATTTCTGACGCAATTCTTGATGAATTTCTAAGGCAGGACCAAAACTCAAAGGTTGCCTGCGAAACATTTGTGAGCACCGGACTTGTTGTCGTTGGCGGAGAGGTAAACTCAAACGCCTATGTAGACATCCAGACCATCGCAAGGGGAGTAATCAACCGCATTGGCTATACCAAGGCCGAATATATGTTTGACGGCAATTCATGTGGTATTCTTACCGCAATTCACGAACAATCTGCAGATATAAACAGAGGTGTTGATGTTGCAGTAAGTGACGAGCAGGGTGCCGGCGACCAGGGAATGATGTTCGGTTATGCAAGTACCGACACGGAGGAGTATATGCCGCTTCCCCTCACTCTTTCACACATTGCTCTGCTCGAACTGGCAAAAATCCGCAGGGAGGGAAAAGAGATGAAGTATCTCAGGCCGGATTCAAAATCGCAGTTCACTATTGAATATGACGATAACAATAACCCTATTCGTGTTCATACAATCGTAATTTCAACACAACATGACGATTTTGACCCGGACGAAAAGAGAATGCAGGCGAAGATTAAGAGTGATGTACAAAACATCCTCATTCCAAGGATTCTAAACAGGCTTCCCAAGCACACCCGCGATCTCTTCAAGGGCGATTACATCCTTCACGTAAATCCTACAGGCAAATTTGTAATCGGAGGCCCGCACGGCGATACCGGACTTACCGGCAGAAAGATAATCGTTGATACATACGGCGGCAAAGGTGCACACGGCGGCGGAGCATTCTCAGGTAAAGATCCAAGCAAAGTTGACCGTTCGGCAGCCTACGCAGCCCGTTATATTGCGAAAAACCTTGTTGCAGCAGGTGTTGCAAAAGAAGTTCTTGTACAGCTTGCTTATGCAATCGGAGTTGCACAACCCGTAAGTATCTTTGTGAATACATACGGAACCTCAAAATTTAATGATGTGGAGATATCAAATATCGTTTCAAAAATATTTGACCTTCGTCCTGCAAAAATCATTGAAAAGCTTCAGCTGAAATACCCGATTTATGAAGCAACAGCGGCATACGGACACATGGGAAGAGATCCGTTTACAAAAGAAATTGAAATTCTGGTGAAAGGTGTTCCTGTTAAAAAAGAGGTTCAGTTTTTTGCATGGGAAAAACTCGATGCAGTTGACAAAATCAAAGAGGCATTTAAACTCTCTTAATTCAGTTGCATATAGATAAAAAAAGAAGTGGGGCTCAGCGGCTCCACTTTATTTTTTTTCCAAACCCCAGCCTGTTGTCGGTAAGCTTGGCTTCCGTAATGGTAAGTTTCCAAAGGTCGCCCCCTTTTAAAATTGCATAGGGAAACCGCTTAAGATATTTCATTTTGTATGGCCCTAAAAACGAGTCGTCACATTTTTCAATAACCGCCTTAAACTGAAGACCGCGTATCTCTCCAATCGTATCTGTTTCAAGAGCTATGCCTCCGGCAACAACATCTCTTTTTCCGGCAAGCTGAATATGCCGGGTATGGCCTTCCGAAGTTATGAGGAACGCCGACTCTTCTTCAATAAATACATAAAAGGCATGAGAACACCAGATATCGGATTCATCACAAACCGCCAGGGTGAGCAAATGGTGTTCACCAATGAATTTAATTAATCTGTCCGGTAATTTTCCGGTATTGCCGGATTCGTCGTGTGTTTGTTCCATCAGATTTTATGAGCTATGTGTGCTTTGGATGTTTTGCTGCATTTCCGGCATCTTCCCACAGATACACCTTGTCGGAACGGCGAAGCTTCTCTCCCGCAGGAACCGGAATTGAGCAGTATTCTCCTTTTACCGCTTTGTCAACGGGAGTGAGATCGGTTCTTATCTCTGTTACGATGTGCTGCAAAACACCTGTTGATGGTCCTTCGATAAGGATTTCATCTCCCGGTTTAAGCTCTCCTGTTTCGATGAGTACCTCGGCTACAGACAGGTTACTGAAAAAGTTGGTCACTTTTCCAATATATCTTTTCTTTTTAGTTGCTTTATTTCCGTAAACATTGCTCCACTCTCCCAGTTTCGCTCCCTGATAATATCCGTCCCAGAAGCCCCTGTTAAAAACTTCCGAAACTCTTTTTTCGAGTGACAGAATCAGTTCCGGAGTATACTTTTCCTCACACACCGCATCGGCAGCCTCTCTGTATGCAGCGGAAACCGCCTTTACATATTCGGCCGAACGCGCTCTCCCCTCTATTTTAAATACTCTTATTCCCGCATCAATTATTTTGTCAACAAATGCGATAGTAGACAAGTCTTTGGGGGACATGATATATTTATTGTCTACTTCAAACGACCGGCCTGTTTCCCTGTCGGTAACCTCGTACGAGCGCCGGCACAGCTGATAACACGATCCTCTGTTTGCAGAAGCATTATACTCATGAAGGCTAAGGTAGCATTTGCCCGAAACGGCCATACAAAGCGCTCCGTGGCAAAACAGTTCGAGCCGCAAAGGTTCGCCCGACGGTCCCTTGATTTCTTCTCTGTCAATAGTCTCTTTTATCTCTCTTATCTGGTTTAGATTCAGCTCCCTTGCCAAAACAATCACATCCGCAAATTTTGAGTGGTATCTGAGACTTTCGGAATTTGATACATTAAGCTGAGTAGATATATGAATCTCCATTCCCTTTTTTCTGGCGTAGAGAATCACGGCCATATCAGATGCAATTATAGCCGAAACCCCTGCTGCAACTGCGGCATCAATTGTTTCGTGCATAGCGGGAATGTCTTCGTCGTATATTACAATATTGAGAGTAAGATATGACTTCACTCCTGCTTCCCTGCATATCTGAACAATCTCGGACAGAGATTCTACCGTAAAATTATTTGCTGAATGGGAGCGCATGTTAAGGTGACCCACTCCAAAATAAACTGAATTTGCCCCGCCCTGAATGGCAGCTCTCAGGCTTTCAAAATTGCCTGCAGGAGCCATTATCTCGATTTCCGAACTTTTTACTCTCATTTTCCCTTTTTAAATAATCTCAAGCTATAACAGAGTTTACTTCTCCCTGTTCAACAAAAGATTTGCAAATTCCAGGAGACGCTCTCTCTGTTTTTCCGTAAAATATTCAGGGGCAAGTGCTTTTTGTGCCTTTTCATGATATTCGCCTATTGCTTCCTCTGCGGCAGTTTTTATCCCCAATTTCTCATATAGAGCCAGAACTTTGGAAATCTTACCTATTTGATTGGGATTTTTTGATGACAACAGGCTGTTCAGTTCTGCCTCGTCATTTCCCTGTGCCCTTTTCATACTTTCCACAAGCAACCATGTTTTTTTGTTGCTCATTATGTCTCCGCCTATTGTTTTTCCGAACACCGCGGTGTCTCCAAAACTGTCCAGATAGTCGTCTTTAATCTGAAACGCCAGACCAAGCTGGTAACCGTAGTTATACAGGGCATCTGCCGCTTCCGGTGAAGCACCGCTGGTTATTGCTCCAAGCTTTGCCGAACATGCAATGAGAACGGCTGTTTTAAGGCCTATCATTTCCAGATACTCTTCGTTTGTAATAAATGGAAGTGTTTCAAAGTTCATATCGTACTGCTGTCCCTCACAAACCTGAGCGGCTGTGTCTGAGAATAGCTTCAATACCTTTTTCAGATATTTTTCAGGAGTGTATCCTATAAGTTGATACGATTTAATGCACATTACATCTCCTGAGAGAATTGCAATATTGTTGTTCCATTTTTTATGGACAGTAGGCTGATTTCTCCTGAGGGATGCCCCATCCATTATATCATCGTGTATGAGCGTGAATCCGTGGAAAATTTCCAGTGCAAGAGCCGGGTAAACAATAGAGTTGTCAATCTTTTCAGAAAACAGGTTGTAACACATTATTGCCATTTTGGGCCGGAGTCTTTTCCCGCCGATAGATACCAGATACTCTATCGGTTCGTAAAGTTCGCCCGGATTCCCTTCCCAATTGAGTGAATAAAGACCTTTCTCTACAACCTCATCTATTTCTTTAAGTGTATACATCTCAAAAATTCATTAATCACACCGCAAATTTAATCCTTTTTTAGACAATTTCGTATATTCGCAGCCGTGGAAAAAAGCAACTTTGAGACAGCAACTGTGGTAAAGCATACTGGCAGTCATTATCTGGTAAGCAAACTGCCCGAATGGAATCTCATCCCATGTGTGGTGAGAGGAAAACTTAGAATGAAGGAATCGGGAACAACAAACCCTATTGCTGTTGGGGATATCGTAGACTATCAGCAGGAAGAAGGCGGAACAGGAGCGATAATTAAAATCCATCCCCGCAGGAATTATATAATCCGGAAATCTACCAATCTTTCCAGACAATCACATATAATCGCATCAAATCTTGACACGGCATTTCTTGTGGTAACACTGGATTTCCCGGAGACAAAGACAGCTTTTATCGATAGATTTCTCGTTACCTGCGAAGCCTACAGGGTGCCCGTAAAAATAATACTGAATAAATGCGATCTTATTTCCGAAGAGTATGCCGGCTATCTTGAGGCTTTTAAAAAAATATACAATGAAGCAGGATACGAGGTAGTTGAAATTTCTGCTCTCACAGGGCACAATGTGGAGATTGTAAGAAATTTGTGCAAAGGCAAAATATCTCTTTTTTCCGGACAGTCCGGAGTGGGTAAATCTTCTCTTATAAACGCTTTAGACAGTGCCCTTACCATAAAAACGGCCGAGATATCCCATTATCATTTACAAGGCAAGCACACTACAACTTTCTACGAAATGCACCCCCTTGAAAGCGGAGGATTCATTATTGATACCCCGGGAATAAAAGGATTCGGCCTTATAGAGATGGCCAAAGAGGAATTGAGTCATTATTTTCCGGAAATGTTAAAAGTCACAAACAAATGCAAATATTCTCCATGCACACATACACACGAACCCGGATGTGCTGTGAAAGATGGTGTTGATGCAGGCACAATCTCGCCGGAAAGATATCTGTCATACCTTGGGATGCTTGAGGATGAGGATAAATATCGTTAGAGAAATTAACAATGAATAAAAGAATACTTAAGCTGGCCGGGCCCAGTATCCTTGCAAACATTACTGTGCCTATGGTTGGGATAGTTGACCTTGCAATAGCCGGAAGGCTCGGGGATGCTGCCACCATTGGAGGGATCGCAATAGGTACTATGCTTTTTGACCTGCTCTACTGGAACATGGGGTTTCTCAGGGTGGGAACAGGCGGATTTACTGCTCAGGCATATGGAAGAAGGGATTTTCGGGATAGCATACGAGTTCTTGTTCAGGCAGTGGGGACAGCATTAATTTCGGCATTATTAATTCTGGCCATACAGTATCTTTATATTGAGGTTGCTTTTAAAGTTGTTGATTGTACTCCTGAAGTGGAATCCCTTGCAAAACAATATTTTTTCATCAGAATCTGGGCTGCACCGGCAACCCTTAGCCTTTTCGCCTTTAAGGGATGGTTCATTGGGATGCAAAATACAATCAGTCCTATGATTGCAGATATCGTAGTGAATGTTGCGAACCTTCTTTATGTTGTCTATCTGGCCATTTATTTAAAAATGGGGGTATCCGGAATTGCACTTGGAACTGTTCTTGCGCAATATACCGGGCTACTGGTAACAATATCGCTGCTGGTTGTTTACTACCGGAAACTTTTTCACTATATCAATTTCAAAACGAGCCTCAAGCTAAGGGAAATGAAAAATTTCTTCATGCTAAACGGAAACCTTTTTATCCGCTCAATGTGTTTATTGCTTGTTTATACCGGATTTACCAGTTTTGCCGCCCGCTATGGCGATCAGCTACTTGCCATAAGTACTATAATGATGAAACTGATGCTGCTCTACTCCTACTTTATTGACGGGTTTGGATATGCAGGAGAGGCTCTTACCGGAAGATATATTGGCGCACGTGATGTTGTTTCCCTAAAAAGCGCAATCCGCAATCTTTTTAAATGGTCCTTTATTATCGCGGGAGTTTCCACACTGGCATACTTTTTAGCGGGAGACTCTTTGTTCCGGCTGATGACCAATAATCAGGACGTAATTAACGGCTCGGCTCAGTTTATGCCATGGCTTTTACTAATTCCGGTAATCAGCTGTATAGCCTTCATGTGGGATGGAATTTATACCGGAGCCACTGCCTCAGCAGCTATCAGAAATAATATGATAGCCTCTGCCTTTTCTTTCTTTGCAACTTTTTATCTTTTCGAGCCGCTTATTGGAATACAGTCATTATATCTTGCTTTCTCTGTTCATTTATTGGTAAGAACTGTTCTTATGACTGCTTTTGCAAAAAAAGAGGTAATAGGCAAAGCCCTTACCCCTTATATTGTTAAAATGTAAAGTGGATACTAAAACCCTTAATTAAAATCTGGCCGACACGGTATCCCAGTCAATAATATCCCACAGAGCCGCAAGATAATCTGCTCTCCGGTTTTGATAATCGATGTAATAGGCGTGCTCCCAAACATCAAATGTAAGAATTGGCACTAATCCTTTTGTAAGAGGGTTTCCTGCATTGCTCTCTTTAATAACTGAAAGTTCTCCCTTTTCGTTTTTCACTAGCCAGGCCCAACCTGAGCCAAACAAGGTTGTTGCTGCATTGTTAAACTCTTTTTTGAACAAATCGAATGAACCCCATGTGTTTTCAACTGCTTTTAACAGTTTTCCTGTTGGGATTCCTCCACCTTGCGGCTTAAATGAGTTGAAGTAAAAAGTGTGGTTCCATATCTGGGCAGCATTGTTGAAAATTCCGCCGTCAGACTTCCTGACAATATCTTCCAGTGACATTGTTTCAAACTGTGTTCCCGGGATAAGATTATTCAGGTTGGTAACATAGGCCTGATGGTGTTTCCCGTGGTGAAACTCAATTGTTCTGGCACTTATGACCGGCTCCAGCGCATTTACGTCATAAGGTAATTTTGGCAATTCATATTTCATAACTGATATATTGAAGGTTAATCATCAACAGAACAAATTTAACAAACTCTTTACAAATATTTGCAATTTAGTTATTTGAAATATTATTATTAGCTTTGAAATAGTGTTTCATCAATATAACGGTACCTTTTCTATTATGTTAAAAAGAATATTTCTGGTCTTTTGCTTTTTAACTTCCGGACTTGTTTCAGTTTATGCCCAGAATAACGAATTTTCGGGTAATGACTCCACCATTGTGACCATTGCTCCCAAGAAAATACTTATGGTCTATTCCAAGGAGAGGACAAATGATCGTATCCGGGAGTTTGCAGCCGGTTTTGCAAGTTACCATTCAAATAACAGGATCTTCTCCGGAATCATTAATCTTCACCTCAATCCAAACGGCGACCGGACTAAGGAAGAGATGTTTGATGAAATGGTACTTGCTACCAAAACAACTTTTGTAAAAAATAAAATTGACTTAATAATAGCTACAGACAGCGAAGCTTATGAGATGCTCTATTCTGCAGATTCTATTATTCCGGACGATATCCCTGTCGCTTGTATTTATCTTGAAAATAAAGATAATGTTCCTCCGGCAAAATTTTCAAAAATAGTGACTACTATGTCCATCGAAGAGAATATAAAGCTGGGGCTTCAGTTTTTTCCTGCCGCTAAGGATATTTTATTCATTTTCGACGATAGTCAGTACGGAGAAAAAGAGGCTTCACTTGCAAAAAAGATATCATTAAAGTATGCCGGTCTGGTCAATTTCTCTTTTTTATC
>JAAXVX010000062.1 GCA_013335275.1 Bacteroidales bacterium | reverse complement strand
CTTCTTATCATAAACAGATGGGATACACTGGATAAAAAACAGGGAGCGCTGCTCTTCAAAGAACTTGTTGAAGATGTCAGAGGGTCATACAAGAAAGAAGAGAGCGAAAAAGAGACAAATAATTAATTATATATGAAAACCAGAGGAAAAGTAAAGGGGATCATAGCCAACCTTGTGACAATCGAGGTTGATGGTCCTGTTTCCCAGAATGAAATCTGCTATATTGACCTTGATGGTACCAAACTGATGGCAGAGGTAATAAAAGTTACCGGTAAAAATGTGTTCGTACAGGTTTATGAAAGCACCCGCGGTTTAAAAGTAGATCATGAAGCCGAGTTTCAGGGGCACATGCTTGAGGTAGCACTTGGCCCGGGAATTCTTTCGAGCAACTATGACGGCCTCCAGAACAACCTTGAAACAATGAAAGGTGTGTTCCTTACAAGAGGTGAACATACAGAGCCGCTGGACCTGGATAAGCTATGGAAATTCACGCCAATGGCTAAACCGGGCGACAGGGTAATTGCTGCTGACTGGCTCGGAGAGGTTCTTGAAGGATGGTTATCACATAAAATTATGGTTCCTTTCGCCTTCAAAGGAGAATATACCGTTAAAACGATTGCTCCGGCAGGCGAATACAAGGTAACCGACACTTTAGCCGTTGTCACCGGCGAAGAGGGACAGGAACATACAATAACTATGATGCAGAAGTGGCCGGTTAAGGTTGCTATCACTGCATATAACGACAAACCCAGGCCTTTCAGGATTATGGAGACCGGTGTGAGAACAATTGACACATTCAACCCAATCGCAGAAGGTGGAACCGGATTTATTCCCGGCCCGTTCGGATGCGGTAAAACTGTTCTTCAGCACGCAATATCAAAACAGGCCGATGCCGATGTTATTATAATAGCCGCATGCGGAGAGCGGGCAAACGAAGTGGTTGAAACTTTCACCGAATTTCCGGAACTTATTGACCCCAGAACAGGCAGGAAGCTCATGGAGCGGACTACAATCATATGCAACACATCCAACATGCCTGTTGCTGCACGCGAAGCATCTGTATATACAGCTATGACAATAGGCGAGTATTACCGTTCAATGGGTCATAAAGTATTGCTTTTGGCAGACTCTACTTCCCGTTGGGCACAAGCACTCCGTGAAATGTCAAATCGTATGGAAGAGCTTCCGGGAGCAGACGCATTTCCAATGGACCTGCCGGCAATCATTTCCAGTTTCTACGCAAGAGCAGGTATTGTTAACCTGAATAATGGAAATACCGGATCTGTTACATTTATCGGAACTGTATCTCCTGCGGGCGGTAACCTTAAAGAGCCGGTTACGGAGTCTACCAAGAAAGCCGCAAGATGTTTTTATGCACTTTCCCAAAACCGTGCAGACAAGAAAAGATATCCGGCCGTTGACCCAATTGATTCTTATTCTAAATATCTTGAATATCCCGAAATCATTGAAGATTTGCAGAAAAGGATTAGCCCGGACTGGGTAGAAAAAGTATTAAAGGGAAAGAATATAGCCCTAAGGGGAAAAGAGGCATACGACCAGATTAATATCCTCGGGGATGACGGTGTTCCGATTGATTATCACACAAGATACTGGAAATCCGAACTTCTTGACTTTATTATTCTCCAGCAGGATGCTTACGATAAAATTGACCAGTCAACACCGCTTGAAAGGCAAAAAATGATGTACGAACTGGTTATTGATATTTGCAATACAGACTTTGAATTTGATGGTTTTGAAGAGTGTGGTAACTTTTACAAAAAGCTTATCAACATTATGCGTCAGATGAACTATTCCGAATACAAAAGCACAGAGTTTAATAATTATCTGGAACAATTAAATAAGGAGATTGGCCATGGCAAGTAAAGCATTTCAAAAAATATACACAAAACTGGAGGCCATTTCAAAAGCTACCATTTCGCTAAGAGCAGGTGGTGTAGCCAATGAGGAACTTGCATCTGTTGCCGGCCGCTTAGCTCAGGTTGTAAAGATTAAAGGCGATCTTGTAACCCTTCAGGTGTTTGAAGGTACAGACGGAATTGCTACCAATGCCGAAGTTGTGTTTTTCGGAGAACCGCCTGCATTAAATGTTAGCGAAGAGCTGGCAGGAAGATTCTTCAATTCTTACGGGCAACCAATTGACAACCGCCCGCCTGTTGAGGGAGAAAGAAGATATATCGGAGGACCATCCGTAAATCCTTACAGAAGAAAACAGCCATCGGAATTGATTCCTACTGGTATCGCAGGTATTGACCTTAATAACACACTTGTTTCCGGACAGAAAATTCCTTTTTTTGCAGACCCGGATCAGCCTTATAATCAGGTAATGGCACAAGTTGCACTTAAGGCGGATGTGGATAAAATCATACTGGGAGGCATGGGTCTCACCAACGACGATTATCTTTACTTTAAGCAGATGTTCGAAAATGCGGGAGCATTAAATAAAATCATCAGCTTTGTAAACACTACGGAACAGCCCCCTGTTGAGCGTCTTTTGATACCCGATATGGCACTCACCGCCGCAGAATATTTTGCGGTGGACAAAAATGAAAAGGTGCTTGTCCTTCTTACAGACATGACCCTTTATGCCGATGCTTTAAGTATAGTAAGTAACAGGATGGACCAGATTCCTTCAAAGGACTCAATGCCGGGATCTCTTTACTCCGATCTTGCAAAAATTTATGAGAAGGCCGTACAGCTGCCTACCGGAGGCTCTATAACAATCATCGCTGTTACGACTCTTAGCGGCGGGGACATCACTCACGCTATACCGGATAACACCGGATATATCACCGAAGGACAGTTGTTCCTGAGAACCGATACCGATACAGGAAAAGTTATCGTTGACCCGTTCAGGTCTTTATCCCGTTTGAAACAGCTTGTTATTGGAAAGAAAACAAGGGAAGACCACAACTATGTAATGAATGCGGCTGTAAGGCTATATGCCGACGCTGCCAATGCTAAAACAAAACTTGAAAATGGTTTTGACCTTAGCGACTATGACATGAGGTGCCTTGATTATGCAAAAGCATATTCAAACAGGCTTCTGGCTATAGACGTAAACATAAATATCACCGAAATGCTTGATACTGCCTGGGAACTGTTCAAAAAATACTTCACCAAGGAAGAATTGAGTATCAAGGCTGAGATTCTTGACAAATACTGGAAAACAGCATAGATTAAGAGCATGGCTATAAAATTCCAATTCAACAAAACTTCTCTTAACGACCTTAACAAACAACTTAAGGTGAGAACCAACGCTTTGCCTACGCTCAAAAACAAAGAGTCGGCCCTGCGCATGGAGGTTAAGAGGGCAAAGAAACGCTCCGAGGAGCTGTTGGATCAATTGGCCTCCTCATTAAAATCTTACGACTATCTCGCAGGACTCTGGAATGAATTTGAACCCGGTCTTATATCTGTAAAAGACATTACTCTGGAAACAGTTAAAATCGCCGGAATAAAAACCCCGTCTCTAAAGGAGGTTTTGTATGATGTAAAGCCATACAATCTCTTCACAAAACCTTTGTGGTATACCGACGGGATTTCCATTCTTAAGCAACTTGCACAACTGGGAATTGAGTCTGAGATTTATGAGCAGAAGATGCATCTTCTTGAATTTGCCCGTAAAAAAACTACTCAGAAGGTAAATCTCTATGAGAAAGTTCAAATTCCGGGTTATAAGGAAGCTATTTTGAAGATTAAGCGATTTATGGAGGACGAAGAGAATCTCTCAAAGGCCTCTCAGAAAATTGTAAAAAACAGACACCTGCAGGAGGAGGAGGCAATATGATTGCAAGAATGACTAAATACTCCTTTATTGTTTACCAGCCGGAACTTAAAGATTTTCTTGGAAAGGTTCAGGAACTCGGGATGGTGGATACAAGAAGGGAGAATAAAGCTGTGGACAATCACTCTAAAGAGCTGTTTAGTGCAGTTCAGGGTAATTCTCTGGTTATCAAAAAGCTTAAGGAGCTTAAGGAATCTTTAAAAGAGGTTACTCCATCTGAATCCGGATTGCAAACGGATTTGAATGCCAAAGAGGTGTTCAAAGCGATTGAGAGTTCTCTTGAAAACAGAGATATCTGGATTGCAGAAGAGAAAAATCTGATAAAAGAACTTGAAGAGTCGGTTATCTGGGGGGCATATAATAAAGAGGATATTCACCGGCTCGAATCGTTAGGATATAAACTTCATTTCTACTGCGTTTCCGAAAATAACTTTAATCCTGAGTGGGATAAGGAATACCTGCTTCATGTACTCAACAAAGAGGGAGGAAAATATTATTTTATAATACTTACTCCTGTTGGATCCGATTTTCTGTTCAAGCACCCCGAAAGCAAATTCCCTCAAAACTCTTTTGATATAGTTGAGCAGAAACTTAAGGAGGTAAGAAAGAATATTTGCGACAATAATTCATATCTGGCAGGAATCCTGAAAAAGGTTGATTTTCTGGAAAAAGCTCTCGATTCGGATAAGTCTGTCCTTGATCTTTATCTTGCAGGCATATCATCACAAACTGAAGCAGAAGGAACTCTTGCATTAATTACAGGATTTGCTCCTGAAAGCAATAAGGATGAACTAAAACAATTCTTTGACAAAGAGAATGTCTATTATATTGCAGAAGACGCTCATGAAGACGATAATCCACCTATCAAACTAAAGAACAATTTCTTTACGCGCCTGTTTGAACCAATCGGTGATTTATATATGCTTCCAAGATACGGTGAGCTCGATCTCACTCCGTATTTTGCCCCTTTCTATATGCTCTTCTTTGGCCTTTGCCTGGGAGACATTGGCTATGGGCTTGTATTGCTTATTGTTGGCACAATAGGGAAACTTAAACTAGCTAAATTCAAAGAATATCTCACTTTGGTTCAGCTACTTGGAATTGGATCCATCATAATGCCTCTTCTCACCGGCAGCATTTTCGGAACCAAACTTGGCGTTTTATTTCCACTGCCCGATTCCATAAATTCCTTGTTCTTTTCCGACATTAAGATGTTCTGGTTTGCAATTGTTTTCGGAATACTCCAGATTGTTTTTGCCAGAATCATAAATGCAATATTTTCAATTGTCACAAAAGGCTGGCAATATGGAATGCATAATATAGGCTGGGCAATTGTTATAATATGGGCATCAATGTCATATGCCAAAACAATGGTACCTGGAATGGTTATCCCTCCTTATGTTAACTACATAGGAATGTTTGGATGCCTGCTTATATTGTTCTTCTCTGCAACCGAAGGGAACATCATTACAAGAATATTAAAAGGAACATTTGCCTTTTATGATATTACCGGTGTTTTTGGAGATGTACTTTCTTATATCCGTTTATTCGGGTTGGGAACATCCGGAGGAATACTTGGTTATGTTGTAAACTCAATTGCAATGAATATGTACGATATCCCATACGTAGGATGGTTCTTCACTGCTCTGATGCTTCTGGTAGGACACACATTCGTTCTGTTGCTTTCCAGCCTGGGAGCATTCGTGCACCCGATGCGTCTTACTTTTGTGGAATTTTATAAAAATTCAGGATTTACAGGCGGAGGCAAGGCCTTCCGTCCACTGACAAAAAACTGATTAAGAAATAATTATTAATATCAACAAATAAAAAACTAAGATTATGGAACAATTATTACCATTAACTTTAGCCTATGTCGGTCTGGGTATTATGCTTTCTGTATCCTGCATCGGAAGTTCAATAGGCGTAACAATCGGAGGTAACGCAACAATTGGAGCTATGAAAAAAAATCCGGATATTTTCGGATCTTCTATGATTCTGTGTGCACTTCCTTCTACTCAGGGCCTTTACGGATTTGCTGCTTTTTTCCTTATGCTTAACAGACTGCTCGAAATGCCTGTTCTGGCTTTGGGTCAGGGCTTTGCTATTTTTGCAGTTGGTGTTGCTCTTGGTATTGTAGGTTATGTTTCAGCTATCAGACAGGCAAATCTTGTGGCAAATGGTATTGTTGAAATGAGTAACGGACAAGATGTTTTTGGAAAAACTCTTATTCTTGCCGTATTCCCCGAACTATACGCAATTCTTGCTTTTGCGGCAGCATTCCTTGCTATCCCTGCATAATTGCTCACTTTAAAAAATTTGGGTGCCGGGCTAAAAAGGTTAAGCCGGGCACCCAAATTTTTTTATCTTTGAATAAAAATGAGATTGCTATGACATTAATTAAATCTATATCAGGCATAAGAGGGACCATTGGAGGTAAATGCGGAGATGCCCTCACTCCTATTGATATTGTTAAATTCACTTCGGCATACTCAGTAATGCTCAAAAAGAGATTACCGGGCAAAAGCCGGTATAAGGTTGTAGTTGGAAGAGACGCCCGAATTTCCGGAGAAATGGCCGATTCGCTTGTTTGCGGGACACTCATGGCCTGTGGAATCGATGTTGTGAACGCAGGGCTTGCCTCCACTCCCACTGTCGAAATGGCAGTAGTGTTTGAAAAGGCAGATGGCGGAATTATTCTCACTGCGTCGCATAATCCTAAACAATGGAATGCACTTAAACTTCTCAACGAAAAAGGTGAATTCTTGAATGCTGCTGAAGGAGAAGAACTTCTTAACTGTGCAGAAAAAGGTGAATTTGAATATACCGAAGTAGATAATCTTGGCGTTATAACACATAAAGACTTCACAAAGCAGCATATTGAGGCTGTTTTGTCTCATCCGCTTGTGGATACCGAAGCAATATACCGCGAAGGATTTACAGTAGTTCTTGATGCCGTAAACTCTGTTGGAGGAGTTGTTATGCCTGCTCTGTTTGAGGCTTTGGGCGTAAAATGTATTCAGGTTAATTGTGAGCCGACAGGTCGCTTTGCCCACAACCCTGAGCCTTTGCCAGAGAATCTTACTGAACTCTCGTCAAGAGTAGTTAAGGAAGGGGCCGAACTTGGAATATCGGTAGACCCCGATGTGGACAGGCTTGCTCTTATTTGCGAAGACGGAAACCCCTTTGGCGAGGAATACACACTTGTAGCTGTTGCCGATTATTTTCTGAAAAGCAAACCGGGAAGCACTGTATCCAACCTTTCTTCTTCACGCGCCCTGAGAGATGTAACAGAAAAAGCAGGCTGTAAATATTTTGCATCAGCCGTGGGAGAGGTAAATGTGGTTGCAGAAATGAAAAGAGTAAATGCTGTTTTGGGCGGAGAAGGAAATGGAGGCGTAATTGTTCCCGATTTGCATTATGGCAGAGATGCCCTTATTGGAACAGCCCTGTTTCTGAGTCATCTGGCAAAAGAGAAATGTAAGGTATCTGAACTAAGGAGCAGGTATCCTCAGTACTTTATTTCCAAAAACAAAATTGAACTTTCGGCCGGAATTGATGTTGATAAAATCCTTTTAAAAATAAAAGAGCTATATTCACAACACCGGGTTACAGATATCGATGGAATAAAAATCGATTTCGATGCGGCAAAAAAATGGGTTCACCTTCGTAAATCAAATACAGAACCAATAATACGTATTTATGCCGAAGCAGCTGAAGAAGAGATTGCTTCTGCACTCGCAAAAGAGATTATTTTGGCTATTAATGAAATTATAGAATTATAAAAATGTTTTCATTCAGAACTTCACCCCTTTTGGAACAACCGGATTCTGTACTGAGAAGCGGAAAGGTTGCCTTGCTTTGTAACCAGGCATCCTGGCACCCTCAAACAGGAGAGTATCTTTTTGAAACCCTTTCAAAGAGAGGCGTTTTAAAGAGGGTTTTTATGCCGGAACACGG
>JAAXVX010000061.1 GCA_013335275.1 Bacteroidales bacterium | reverse complement strand
TCGCATTTCTTCTCCTTCACAAGCTTTTGCAGGTCCACGATATTTTCAGGCGCAAGAGGGTTTGCTTCGTGATTTGGGAAAGTTCCGTCCAACTCGTCAAAAATATAGTGGAGATTCTCTCCTCCACTGCCCATAATCTCTTTTATGAACAGAGCAGCCATTCCGTTTGAAATGTCCATGCCTATATTGAGAGAGGTGTAGTCCCCTTTGTATTTCATAAGAAAACTGAGATACTCCTCTTTTACATCAAGTGAGTAAACCGACCCCTTTTTGGCAGAGGGAACAGTGGTGCGTGTTTCTATCCATTCCTTTATTGTTCCAAGCCCGGAATCCAGGCCAACCGGAAGGGCATTTTCCCTTGATACTTTTATTCCGTTGTACTCTCTGGGGTTGTGCGAAGCAGTAATTTGCGCAGAAGCCGTATAGCCATATCTGGCAGTCGCAAAATAGACCATGGGAGTAGTTGCGAGACCAAGATCGTATACATCTGCACCTGCATCGGTAATGCCGTCAAGAAGAGCGCGGTGAATTTCGGGAGAAGACTCTCTTGCATCCCTGCCTACCAGAACCTTTTTTGTCTTTAGCAGTTCCGGAAGAAAAAACCCGATTTTGTATACTGTCTCTTTGTTAAAATCCTTATTATAAATTCCTCTTATATCGTATGCGTGAAATGCTCCCATAAATATGAAACTACTTTTTGCGGTTTGCCTGAACTATTCTGTAATGTGGTTTTGCCTTTCCGGCCATAATATTGTTTAATCTGGATTGCAGCATCTTTTTCCTGATTGGGGCTACCAGATCGGTAAAGAGAATTCCTTCCAGATGGTCCATTTCGTGCTGAACCATCCTGCATGCGAAATTATCCAGTTGTTCCTCCTTTTTTACAAGATTTTCGTCGTAATAGGAAACCGTGATAACCCTGGGCCTTACTACTCCGGCATGAATATCCGGAATACTCAGACAACCCTCGCTGTATTCTATTGTTTCTTTACTCTCTTTAATAATTACAGGGTTAATCATCGCCCTCTTAAAATCCTTAAGTTCGGGCATGTCGTCGGAAAGAAGTGTCCCATCGACAATAAGAACCCTTATCGATTTCCCCACCTGAGGAGCAGCAAATCCTACTCCATCTGCTTTTTCCATTGTTTCCCACATGTCGGAAATCAAGGTTTTCAATTCATCTCCAATGCCGGGTATGGTGATATCCACCTCCTTTGACTTTTCTCTAAGCACCTCGGCTCCATATACATATATCGGTAGTACCATGTCGCAAAAAAATTTATGCCTAAGGCATTTGTGGCATAATGTTAAATATCAATACTATATTATAATTTACAAATTCTTTTCTTTCATCTCTTCTGCACGGACATCGGCAGCAATTGCAGCCTCCCCGGCATCCAGATAAGACTGAAGGATGATTGCAGCACTCACTTTGTCAATATTCCCCTTCTCCCTCCTGTCCATTTTTTTCATCCCGCCGTCTATGAGTGTTCTCATCGCCATCTTTGAAGTGAACCGCTCATCCATTAGATTAACGGGTATCTCCGGAAATTGTTTGCGAAGCATGTTCAAAAACTGATCAACATCTTTAGCTGCTTCCGATGGCTGGTTATTAAGATTCATAGGGTATCCCACAACAAATCTTGTTATAGTCTCTTTTTGGGTATAATTTTTGATGAATTGCAGAATATTACCGGCAGGAACAGTTTCCAGCGGCGATGCAAAAATGCCCAGCGGGTCACTCACTGCAACGCCTACGCGCTTTCTGCCGTAATCAATACCTACAATTCTTTTCATGTCGCAAAGTTAGTTTTTTTTTAGTACTTTTGAGGTTTAAATATAACTATGCCAAGACTATTTACTTACAATGAATTCGAAAATGGCAGTGAGAAAGTTCGTCAATACGCCGACAAACACAGCCCGGTTATAATTTGCGAAAGTACTGCGGAAAGAAACAAACCTTTTCGGGTTAAGGTGAAAATAGGAAAATCTGTCAAGCACCCAAACGCGCCTGACCATCACTATGAATATATCCAGCTTTGGAACCTTGAAACGCTTGTTGGAGAAATAAAACTGCAAAGGTCCAGTTTTGGCGACCTGCCTGTACACATTGAGGCAGAATTCACGATTATACCAAAAACCAGCCTCCGGCTCACTGCGCTGGCCTATTGCAACAAACACGGACTATGGCAGAGCGAAGAGCTCTTTGTTCCGGTAACTGAAGAATAGGACTAAGCAGCCAAGAACATCAATATAATGGCAAAAAAGATTAATAAGAACAAACAAACACGGTTGAGAAACAAATTCCGTTTCTCAATATTCAACGATACATCCCACGAAGAGCTTTTTGTATTCAGGGCAAATGGACTTATGATGCTGCTCAGCATAATACTGGCGGTAATTTTCATAATTATTTCCGTAACATTTCTTATTTCATACACGCCAATAAGAGAGCTCATTCCGGGTTATCCAAGCGCACAGACACGCCGTGCAATTGTGCAGAATGCAATTAAACTGGACTCCCTCGAAAGAACAGTAAAGTTATGGGATTTTCAGCTTAACAACATTCAAAGAATCGTAACGGGCCAGCAGCCTCTTGAACTGGAAAATATTGAAGTCAAATCCGATACTTCCAAGTCGGCCGAAATAAATACCAAGCTTTCAAAAAATGACTCATTGCTGCGCCTTGAGGTAATGAAACAGGAACAATTTAATTTAGGCGGCGAGAAGAACCGCGTAAATCAAATTGAGGGGCTGCACTTTTTCCCTCCTGTAAAAGGTATTGTTTCAGACGGATTCAATCTGGCTACCAGCCACCCATACGTAGACATAGCTGCGACAGAAAATTCAGTGGTGTCGGCAGTTCTTGACGGAACTGTTATTATGGCAAACTGGACAGACGAAACAGGTTTCACCATTCAAATTCAGCATAGCAACGATTTGATATCCATATATAAACACAACTCCAAACTTTTAAAGAGAATAGGAGACAAAGTAAATGCCGGTACCGCAATTGCGCTGGTGGGCAGCACAGGTTCCCTGAGCACCGGGTATCACCTTCATTTTGAATTATGGCATAAGGGAGTTGCAATTGACCCAACAAAGTACATTAATTTTTAACCGGGATTGTCCATGAAAAGAAAAATAGCGATTCTGGGCTCCACCGGTTCAATAGGTACTCAGGCCATTAGTGTTTGTATGGGACATCCGGATTTGCTTCAGATTGAACTGCTGACGGCAAACACAAACACAGCGCTGCTTATTGAGCAGGCCCGTGCATGCATGCCAAATTCAGTTGTAATTGCAGACGAAAGTAAATATCAGGAGGTATCCGATGCACTCTCCCCTCTCGACATAAAAGTATTCACAGGAATAAAATCCATTTGCGACATTGTAGGAGGAGACAACATAGATATGGTTCTGACTGCAATGGTTGGCTTCAGCGGCCTGGAACCTACTGTTGCGGCAATCCGCGCAGGCAAGGCAATTGCTCTTGCAAACAAAGAGACTCTTGTTGCTGCAGGGCAGATTGTAATGGCCATGGCAAAGAAATACGGAGCACCCATTATTCCGGTAGACTCCGAACATTCTGCAATATTCCAGTGTCTTCAGGGCGAAAGAGCCACAGTTGAAAAAATAATTCTTACAGCATCTGGCGGACCATTTTTTCGTAAAAGTGTAAAGGAGCTTGAAAGTGTAACAATTGCCGATGCTCTTAACCACCCAAACTGGAAAATGGGCGAAAAGGTGACTGTCGACTCTGCAAGCATGATGAACAAAGGTCTTGAAATGATTGAGGCAAGATGGCTTTTCAACATCGTACCCGAAAATATCGAAATTATTGTTCACCCGCAATCCATTATCCACTCTATGGTACAATTCTCGGACGGTTCCGTGACTGCACAAATGAGTACTCCGGATATGAGGCTTCCCATCCAGTATGCACTCACCTACCCGTTCCGGGCAGATCTTGATACAAAAAGAGTAGATTTTGCAAAGCTGGCCAGATTTGAATTTCACAGCCCCGACCATGAGAAATTCCCATGCATAGGAATGGCCTACGAAGCAATAAAAAAGGGCGGCAACATACCGTGCGCAATGAATGCAGCAAATGAAATAGCAGTTGAAGCCTTCCTCAATGGAAAAATTCAATTCGTTTCAATCCCGAAAATAATTGAAAATGTAATGATTGGAACGGAGTTTGTAGCCGAACCAACTTTGGAAGATATCTACAAAACAAACGACCAGGCAAGAGCGCTTGCCACAACATTAATAAATAAACATACCTCACGCTAATGGACATACTACTTAAAGTACTGCAGGTTATCTTCGCACTTTCTATCCTTGTACTGGTTCACGAGTTTGGTCATTACTTCTTTGCCCGCCTGTTTAAAATCCGGGTTGAAAAGTTTTACCTCTTTTTTGATGCCTGGTTTTCGATTGCAAAGTACAAACCTAAAAATTCCGATACCGAGTATGGAATAGGATGGCTCCCTCTTGGAGGATATTGCAAAATATCCGGCATGATAGACGAGTCTATGGACAAGGAGGCGATGAAAGAGGAGCCGAAACCATGGGAATTCCGGAGCAAACCGGCGTGGCAAAGGTTTTTCGTTATGTTTGGCGGGGTATTTTTCAACTTCATTCTTGCTATCTTAATTTATTCGGCCTCGCTGTTCACATGGGGAGAGCAGTATCTTAAAAACGATTCTGCAATTTATGGTGTTCAATGCAACGATCTTGCAAAAGAGATTGGGTTCCGCAACGGCGACAAAATAATTTCATTCGACGGTAATAAGATAGAGAAATTTCAGGAAATCCAGGCTGTACTTGCCCGCAATCAGGCCAAAACAGCCGAAGTAATCCGCAACGGAGAGAAAATCTCAGTTTCTATTAACCCTATTTATATTCCGGCAATACTTAATACTCCGGGGATGTTTTCCCTCCGGATTCCATTTCAGCTGCTGGCAGTATCCGACTCCTCAAAAAACCTTTCGGCAAATCTAATGGCCGGGGATAAAATTGTTGCAATTGACTCCATTCCTGCAAACATTATACAAGACATCCAGGAGCTTCTGCTTGCACGCAAAGGCTCTGCTATTACCGCTACAATCGAGAGAAACGGACAGAGATTTGACCGTGAGCTTATCGTAGACGCAAAAGGCCTTATTGGAGTCCAGATGGATGGCGATTTGAGCAAGTTTTTCAAAATCACCAACTCGGACTACTCTGTTATTGAAGCCATTCCTGCAGGATTCAACAAAACAATTTCCACAGTAGGAAACTATCTTAAAGAGCTAAAGCTGATTTTTACTCCAAAAACCGAAGCATATAAGTCGGTTGGCAGCTTTATTGCAATAGGAAATATATTTCCGAGCAGCTGGGATTGGCAAATATTCTGGAACCTTACAGCATGGCTCTCAATTATGCTTGCAGTGGTTAATCTGCTGCCCATTCCGGCACTGGACGGAGGGCATATTTTGTTCCTTTTATACGAGATTGTAACAAGGCGCAAACCTAGTGACAAAGTTCTGGAGTATGCACAGGTTGTGGGAATGCTTGTTCTTTTTGCTATAATGTTCCTTGCTTTTGGAAACGACATATACAGACTTTTTAAATAGAAAATTTATGAAAGCATTTAAAATTTTCATGGCAATTTTTGCCGGAGTGCTAATTACCTCCTGCAAAAGCAGCCCTAAACTTATGCCAAGTATAAGCGGAAAGGCAGGCGAAGTTGTGGTGGTAATCAACAAGACACAATGGGAAAGCGATCCGGGAATTGCCTTAAGGTCAATTCTTGCAGTAGATCAGGCGTTTTTGCCACAGAAAGAGCCACTCTTTACCCTCGTAAATATTCCCGAGAATGCTTTCGCGAGTATTTTTCAGTCTCACAGAAATTTAATTCTGGTAAATATTACCGACCAGGCCAAAGAGAGTAAAATTGTATATCAGGAAAATGTATGGGCCGCACCGCAAATAGCAATAACCATCTCTGCTCCCGATTCCAAATCAGCAGCTGAGATAATCCTTAAAGAAAAGGACAAGCTTGAAAATGCATTGCTGCAGGCAGAAAGGAACAGGAATATCCAGAATGCCAAGAAGTATGAGGAGATTTCCCTTAGAAACCTGGTTACAGAAACATTCGGCGGATCTCCATTTTTTCCGTCCGGCTACAACTTGAGGAAAAAAACAGAGAATTTCATCTGGATTTCGTACGAAACCACTTATGTAAACCAGGGCATATTCATTTACAAGTTCCCGTTTAAAGATTCAACAGATTTTTCAAAAGAGAATCTCATTGCAAAGAGGAACGAAATGCTCAAGCAAAATGTCCCCGGCCAGCTTGAAAATACATTTATGACCACATATCTTTTGCAGGAACCCGGAATAAGATGGATAAATTATCACAAAAGAAACTTTGTAGAAATTCGCGGTTTATGGGAAGTTGAGAACGATTTTATGGGCGGACCTTTTATAAGCCATTTTTTCCTTGACAAAGACGGTCAAAACATTATAGGGCTGGAAGCATTTGTATATGCTCCCCGCTACCCCAAACGCAATTACTTGAGGCAGGTGGAGTCTATTATTTACTCCTTTGAGTTTTTTTAAGATTTTTTTGCATCTAAAAAAAAACTTTCTACCTTTGCACTCCCAACCCCAAAACCCATAGTGTTTTGGAGCTGGTCCGTTCGTCTAAAGGTTAGGACTCAAGATTTTCATTCTTGCAATAGGGGTTCGATTCCCCTACGGACTACGAAACAAAAAAAATAATATTATGGCAAATCACGCTTCTGCAGAAAAGCGCGCGCGTCAAAGCGAAAAGCGCAGAGTGCACAACAAGTATTATGCACGATCAACTAGAAATGCTATTAAGGCACTTCGCAATACTACAGAAAAAGATGCCGCACTGGCTCTTCTTCCAAAAGTATCTTCTATGCTTGACAAACTGGCAAAGATAAATGTAATACACGCAAACAAGGCTTCAAACCTTAAGAGCGGAATTGCAAACTACGTGAACAAATTATAAGAAATTTACCTTTTGTCACCTGAAATTTAAAAAGCTTCTCAATATTTGAGGAGCTTTTTTTAATTACAGGCATATGACAAAGAGATTATCAATCAGGGAGTGGAAAGAGGATGAGAGGCCGAGGGAGAAACTCCTTGCAAAAGGTGCGGAGAGTCTGAGTGATGCAGAGCTTCTTGCCATAATCCTCGGTTCCGGGACAAAAGAAGAAACGGCAGTAGACCTTGGAAGAAAGATTCTTCAGCTTAACGACAATAATTTACGGACACTCGCATCCGCGTCCGTGGAAAAGCTGATGGAGATAAAGGGGGTGGGAATGTCCAAAGCACTATCCATTGCGGCTGTAATGGAAATAAACAAAAGAATATCCATTACTGCGGCAAAGGTACTAACAGGTATCCAGTCTTCTCAGAATGCCGCAAAACTCATCAGCCCGGTATTAAGGGACCTTCCGCACGAAGAGTGCTGGGTTTTGTATCTGAACCGCGCAAATAAACTCATTTCAAAAGAAAGGCTTTCCATTGGCGGGCTCACGGCAACTGTTGTTGACGTTAAATTTGTAATAAAGGGGGCGCTGGAAAAACTTGCAAGTTCAATCATTCTTGTACACAACCACCCGAGCGGAAATCTCCATCCGGGAGAAAACGACAAGCTTCAGACAAAAATCCTGAAAGATGCTGCATCCCTTTTTGACATTACATTACTGGACCATTTGATAATCGCAGGTGATGGATACTTTAGTTTTGCCGATG
>JAAXVX010000060.1 GCA_013335275.1 Bacteroidales bacterium | reverse complement strand
ATATCTTTTTATCTTTGTTAAGGATCAAAAGGTAATTTTATGTTGTACAAATTTCCAAAGCAACTTGTTGTCCCTACGATCATACTGCTTGGCGCGGCAGTAGGCTCTTTAGCATATCTTATTTACATATCCCGAATGACTTCTTACCTCTCGGACGACCCTTCGGCCTGTGTAAATTGTCATATAATGGCACCTTACTTTCAGTCATGGCAAAAGAGTTCTCACCAGCCATGGACAAACTGCAACGAGTGTCATGTCCCGCACAATAATGTTGCAAATAAATATCTTTTCAAGGCAAAAGACGGTCTGTTCCATGCATCTGTTTTCACTCTCCGGATGGAGCCTCAGGTATTGCGTCCCAGGGACGCCAGTTACGAGGTTATTATGGACAATTGTATCCGTTGCCATACACAGCTAAATACCGAATTTGTAAAGACAGGCATGATTGGATATGCACAAACGAAAGATGGCGGAGGAAAGGCTTGCTGGGATTGCCACAGGGAGGTTCCTCACGGAAGAATCTCAAACCTCGCAATGAGCCCGAATGCAATAGTTCCATTGCCAAATTCCGCAGTTCCCAAATGGTTGAAAGAAATTATGAAATAAACGATATCCTATGAAACTTAAACTGTTTATTGAAAAAAACAGAGGACTGCTAATGTGGGTTCTCTTTGGAGGTACAATAGTAGTTGTTTTTCTACTTGGCCTTCTGGCTGCATCGGTAAACGAAAGACGGGCAGAAATTGCCACTCTTTTCAACAACAAGAGGGTCGAAATTAAAGGCATAGAGGCAAGAAATGAAATATGGGGAGAGAATTACCCAAGGGAATACGAAACCTGGCAAAAAACGGCAGACACAACGTTCGAAAGCAAACACAATGGAAATGTTGTGAAAGATGTTCTGGCGGCGAGGCCGGAGATGGTTGTTTTATGGGCCGGGTATGCATTTTCCAAAGAGTATACATCGCCCCGCGGCCATTTTCACGCAATTGACGACATTAGAAATTCGCTTCGCACCGGAGCACCAATGACCGATGATGAGGGCCCTCAGCCGGCAACCTGCTGGACATGCAAGAGCCCGGATGTGCCCCGGATGATGTCCGAAATTGGCATCGAAAACTTTTATGCAAAAAAATGGGGTGGCATGGGTTCGGAAATAGTCAACCCCATAGGCTGTGCAGATTGCCACAATCCGGAGAACATGAATGTAAGCATTTCCAGGCCTGCGTTGGCTGAGGCATTTACCCGCATGGGCAAAGATGTAGGGAAGTCTTCAATACAGGACCTGCGTTCACTGGCGTGTGCCCAGTGCCATGTTGAATATTATTTCAAAGGGGATAATAAATATCTCACATTCCCATGGGACAAGGGAATGACTGTTGAAAACATTGAGGAATACTACGACGAGGCCGGGTTCTCGGACTGGACGCATTCGATCAGCAAGGCACCAATGTTAAAGGCACAGCACCCCGATTATGAATTGTTTAAACTTGGCCCTCACGCTCAGCGGGGGCTCTCTTGCGCAGACTGCCACATGCCTTATAAAACAGACGGAGCAATTAAATACAGCGATCACCAGCTCGTGTCTCCTCTGCTTAACATAGACAGAACCTGTCTTAGCTGCCATCGCGATACAAAAGAAAACCTGATGAAATATGTCTATGAATATCAGGATAAGCTTCTTGAAATAAGAGACCGGGTTGAGAAAGAACTGGTTAAGGCACATGTTGAAGCAAAGTATGCCTGGGATAACGGAGCAAACGAAAAACAAATGGAACCGGTTCTCAAACTGCTGAGGGCTGCCCAGTGGAGATGGGATTTTGCAGTTGCTTCTCACGGAGCATCCTTTCATGCGCCGGTGGAGACTCAGCGAATAATGGCACACGCGCTTGATAAAAGCTATCAGGCTCAGCTTGAAGTTCAAAAAGTACTGGCGTCTCTTGGTGTAAAAGGAGATGTTCCCATGCCCGATATCTCCACAAAAGAGAAGGCTCAGGAATACATAGGACTTGATATGAAAGATCTTAAGGCAAAAAAGGACGTGTTTAAATCTACAATTATTCCACAATGGATAGAGAAAGCAAAAGCGGGCAAAAAACTTTTATAAACGAACGAATCATAATAATTGCCATCGTAATTGCCGGTTTTGCCCTGCAAATTGCTGCAGGTCCGTTCGATTATTCAATCATATCATTTCCGGTAAACGTTATTGTGCTCGCGGTTATGTTACTGCTTTTGCTGGTAAAACCATCCGGTGCAACCGGCCGGTTCGGGTCTGCAAAGGTATCACTCTGTCTGTTGGCTATAATAACGCTGATGTGTCTGTATATGGGCATAGTAGCAAATAACGGGGTTAAAACCTCATGGCCATTTGTACTCACCTACCTGTTAATTCTGATAAATATAATCCTGGTCATTGGGAAAAGAATAAGACAATTCAAATGGAAGGATTACGGATTTTACCTTAATCACATAGGACTCTTTATTTTTCTGTTTTCAGCCGGGCTCGGATCTGCAGATTTGCAGAGATATTTTATGAGAGTATATGAAGGCAAGGTTGAATGGAGAGGAGAAAACACTAAGACCGGCGAGTTAACGGATTTGCCTGTTGCAATTTCACTTGAGGATTTCTCAATGGATATGTATCCTCCTAAAATTGCAATCATAGACAAGAGAAACGGGGAAACATTTCCTGCTGGAAAACCGTCATTGATGGAGTCTTTTGAAGGCAGTTCGGGTAATATCGGAGAGTGGTCGGTAAAAGTTGATTCGATAAAAGACAGGCCAGGGGTTGCTCCTGCGGCCTATATTATTGCAAAAAACAAAAATGACGGCGGGACTCTTGCCGGCTGGATAAGCTGCGGTAATTATTTTCAGTCGTTTAAAACCCTTGATGTGTCTGATATTTATTGTTTTGCAATGACCTATCCCGAGCCGAAGAGGTTCAGTTCAAAGGTTGAGGTTTTTACAAAAAGAGGTTTGAAAAAAAGCGGAATAATTGAAGTTAATGACCCTCTGACAGCAGGCAGCTGGAAAATTTATCAGTATTCATACGACTCAAACATGGGAAGAGATTCGGAATATTCAGTTTTTGAATTGGTCCGTGATCCCTGGTTAATTCCTGTATATATCGGAATAATTATGGTGATGGCCGGTGCTGTTACACTTTTTTGGAAAGGAGGAAGAAAATGAACTGGAATGAATTTATATTCTTTGCATTAATATCTATTGTTTTCTGGTATACAGGGGTTTTGGCCCTATACAAATCTAAATCAAAATGGCTGGGAGATGCTCTGATAATAACAGGGTTACTTGTATTCGCCGGTTTCATTGTGGCTTTGTGGCAGTCACTGGGCCACCCGCCAATGAAAACGATGGGCGAAACCAGGTTGTTGTATTCTTTTTTCCTTGTTCTGGTAGGTTATGTCACATACAGGCGCTGGAGGTATAAATGGTTAATGGCATACAGTGTTGCTGTGTCTACGGTTTTTATAATCATAAATCTCATTAAGCCGGAAATACACACAACTAATCTTATGCCTGCGCTTCAAAGTATCTGGTTTGTGCCTCATGTTACCGTTTATATTCTTTCCTATGCGATGCTGGGAGCTGCTACAATTGGTGCTGTCATCGTGCTGTATAAGGGAACGGAGAAGCGTATGGGTTATTTTGAATTGATTGATAATCTGGTATATATTGGCCTAGGTTTTCTCATTGCAGGAATGCTGATGGGAGCAGTATGGGCAAAAGAGGCTTGGGGAGATTACTGGACATGGGATCCGAAAGAGGTTTGGGCGTTTATCACAGCTGCTTCATATATGCTGTACATACATGCTCCTAAAGCAGGCATCTCCGGAAAAAAATCATTGTGGATACTTCCTCTGGCTTTTATTCTTTTGTTAATAACCTGGCTGGGAGTAAGCTATCTTCCTGCAGCACAGGGTAGCATTCATGTTTATTAAATTAATTTTGTTTTAGAGTTATTTTTTCTGCTACATTTGCAGCACAAATCGGGAACATGTTCAATTATTCAAATAGCAATTTACTCCATCATCATCACCTGCAGTTTAACGGTAGGCTTGAGAGGCTATTTGTATATATGAGATAAGAATAAATATATATAATTAAACCTTAAAGGGGCTTACCATTGCGGTAGGCCCTTTTTTTTATCCAAAAAGTTATGATAAGACTGGCAATTCAGGCAAAAGGCCGATTAAACGAAGAAAGTACCGGGATTTTATTGGAATCGGGGCTTAGTATTGAGAAAGGAAAAAGAAAATTATTGACCAGATGTGAGGATTTTCCATTGGAGATTCTATATCTGAGGGATGATGATATCCCCGGAGCCGTTGAAATGGGAGTCGCGGATATTGGGATTGTGGGATTGAATGAAGTGGTTGAAAAGGGTGCCGATGTTGAGATTATACATAAACTGGGTTTTGGAAGATGCCGGTTATCCCTAGCTATTCCAAAATCGGAAGAGTATGAAGGGGTAGCTTCTTTCAATGGCAAACGTGTAGCAACATCATATCCGGAAATTCTTAAAGATTATTTTTTTTCTAAGGGAGTCTCTGCGCAAATTCACAAAATAGCTGGTTCGGTTGAAGTTGCCCCATCTGTTGGAATGGCCGATGCAATTTTTGATATTGTTAGTACAGGAGGGACACTAATTACAAACGGGTTAAAAGAGGTGGAAAAGGTATTTTCTTCAGAAGCAGTTCTTATTATTAACAAAGGGATTGATGCTGAAAAGAGAGTGCTTGTAAATCAGCTTATTTCTCGGTTTGAGGCCGTTGAAAGAAGCAAAGGGATGAAGTATTTGCTTATGAATATTCCACTCTCAATGGTAGATGATGCAACAATCATTATTCCCGGAATGAGAAGCCCTACGATTCTGCCTCTTGTACAACCCGGCTGGTGTTCAATGCATGTAGTTGTAAATGAGAGTCAGCTGTGGCCAAAGCTGGAGAGTTTAAAAGCCTTGGGAGCGGAGGGAATATTAGTGTTGTCACTTGATAAAATGATGCCGTAATGAAAATCTATATCGAACCTGCGAGGGACTTGTGGAATGAAATAGCCAGAAGACCGGAGAAAAATGAAAAAATGGTACAGGAAACTGTAAACAGTATTCTTGAAGACGTGAAAAAAAGAGGAAATGAAGCTCTCTTTTTTTATACAAAAGTGTTAGACGGAGCTAAACTGAACAGCTTCGGAGTTAACATAAAAACAATAAAGGAGAGCGGCCGGTTTTTGGATGAAAAACTAAAAGAGGCCATATCACTTGCGGCATCGAATATTGAAAAATTTCACAAAGCGCAAATAGTCCCGGATGTTGATGTAATAACTTCCCCCGGAGTAAGATGTATACAACGACGTTTGCCTTTAACGCGAGTTGGACTCTATGTTCCCGGAGGCTCTGCACCTCTTTTTTCTACGGTTCTTATGCTTGGAATACCGGCAAAGGTTGCCGGTTGTAAAGAGATTGTTTTATTTACTCCTCCGAATAAGCTGGGGGAGATAAATCCTGCGATATTATTTGCTGCCGATTATCTTGGAATAAAGGAGATTTATACAATTGGCGGTGCTCAGGCGATTGGAGCAATGGCATACGGAACAGAGAGCATAAATAAAGTTGATAAAATTTTTGGTCCGGGGAACAGCTTTGTTGCATTTGCAAAACAAGCTATATGTAAAGACGTTGCGGTTGATATGTTTGCCGGTCCATCCGAATTAATGGTTATTGCCGATGAGACAGCAAGTCCGGTATTTGTTGCCGCAGATTTGCTATCGCAGGCAGAACATGGCACAGACTCACAGGTATTTCTTGTAGCGTCATGTCCTACAGTTGCAGAAAAATGTATTAATGAGATAGAAAAACAATCTGCAAAACTAAACAGGCAAAAAGAGATTGCAGGAACACTGGAAAAAAGCATATCTATTATCTTGAAAAAGCGAGAAAATATGATAGAATTCGCTAATATTTATGCGCCGGAGCACTTAATTATCAGCACCGTTGATCCCTGGGGCATTGCCAATAAAATTGAAGCCGCAGGAAGCATCTTCATAGGTAACTATTCTCCGGAAAGTGCCGGAGATTATGCATCAGGATCCAATCACACTCTTCCCACAGGAGGATGGGCAAAGTCTCAGGGAGGACTCTCTTTGGACAGTTTTACTCATACTATATCATATCAGGAAATTACCCGGGAGGGTATTGGTAATCTTAGTCAGGCTATTGAGATAATGGCATCTGCTGAGGGTTTGGAAGCGCATAGAAATGCAGTAACAGTAAGAATGGAGGAGCAAAAAAATGGATATTAATACTTTAGTGAGAGACAATATCAAATTAATGTCGGCATATTCAACTGCCAGAGACGAAGCCGAGGCGACAAGCGGGATTTTCCTTGACGCAAATGAATCTCCTTATAACAATGGATATAACAGATATCCCGATCCAAGACAAAAGAAGCTTAAGAGAGTAATTTCGAAAATTAAAAATGTTTTGGAGGAGAATATTTTTGCGGGGAATGGCAGCGATGAGGCAATAGATATTCTAATCAGAGTTTTTTGTATTCCCGGGACAGATAATATTATCTCTGTATTGCCCACATATGGAATGTATAAAGTTGCAGCTGCTGTAAATGATGTGGAATACAGGGAGGTTGCTCTTAATGAGGATTTTTCTTTAGACGCCGGCAAACTGCTTTCGGCAGCCGATTCAAACTCAAAACTTGTTTTTTTATGTTCTCCAAACAATCCAACTGGAAATTTATTGAACAAAAGAGATGTTTTAGAGGTCATTAAAAACTTTAAAGGAGTAGTAGTCATAGATGAAGCATATATAGACTTTTCCGAAGACAGTGGATTTGTTTCAAAAATTAGTGAATTTAAAAACCTTGTTGTGTTGCAAACTCTTTCAAAATCTTGGGGTATGGCGGCATTAAGGGTTGGTTTTGCATTCTCAGGAAAAGAGATAATCTCATATATGGATAAGGTAAAATATCCTTATAATATTAATTCTTTTAGTCAGGAGCGTGCAATTAGATTGATTATAAACGGAAATAGCAAAAATACGGAAACTATAATTGGGGAGAGGGAAAGGCTATCTAATTCACTTATGTCGGTAAAATGCGTTAAAAAAGTATACCCCAGCTCTGCCAATTTTTTGCTGGTAAAATTTTCTGATTCTTTAAAAGTCTTTAACCGGTTGAAAGGAAAAGGCATTATCGTTAGGGAAAGGAATTCTCAATATGGTTGCAGTGAAACATTACGTATTACTGTTGGAAAAAGGAGTGAGAACGATTTACTGCTTGCTATAATTAACGGTGAATCTCAGGGTCTTATCTCTCCTTTAATTGAGAAGAAAAGAGATACTAAGGAGACCAGTGTTTCTGTTAAAATAGATCTTTTCGGGAATATGGTCACCTCTGTCTCAACAGGAATCATGTTTTTTGATCACATGCTTGAGCAGATAGCACTTCACGCCGGATTTACCATGGATATAGATGTCTCTGGAGATATTGAAGTAGACGCTCACCATATAATTGAGGACACGGCAATTGTTCTTGGAGAAGCACTTTACGAAGCTTTCTCAAATGGGGAAATTAATGACAGATATGGTTTTGCATTGCCCATGGATGAATCAAAGGCCGAAGTTCTCATTGATGCCGGAGGAAGATCTTTTCTAATGTGGGATTTGAAATTTTCTGCTCCATTTATTGGAGGTATAGAGTCGGATATGTTCCGCCACTTTTTTGACTCACTATCAAGAAGTATGAAGGCAACAATACACA
>JAAXVX010000332.1 GCA_013335275.1 Bacteroidales bacterium | reverse complement strand
ATAATCTCATATTTACCAAGGCTCCCTGACTCGAATTCGGATGAAATCCGAACCTGTGAAAAAAGAAAACTACTGCAAAACAAGGTAGGCAGTAGCATGCAGATTAGTGTTTTCGGCATAGTCTTTAAAATATATAAGCTGATTATTACAGCTCTGTAGCTTTTACTTTTACCACTTTACCCCTGTTGGAGAAAGCGAGCTCGGAGTTGTTCTTCTTTTTCTCCTGAATAAGTCGGTGAAACGCGATGTTTAAGCCATTGAGAATGTTTTGTCTTAGCTCTCTAGTCTCTAGTTCGCTCATAATTAGCTATTTTGTTGTAGGTAGGTTTATTGTAAATTTTTTCTTCCATCGCTTTACCGCCCTCTGCAATAAGCTCTTGCGGTATAGTTGAATTGTTTATTATCATCCAATATTCACAAAGCGGAATATAAAGCGAAAATAGGTGTTTTAATCCAATATCGTATCGTCTTCGGATAGTTTTTTCATCAATATTATGTCCGCCCGATGCGACCCTCATCTTAACTCTCTCAACTGCAAGGTTTGGAACGCTAAGCCAAAAGAAAAGAAGAGTTACTTTATATCCATGTTCCTGTGCAAATTTTATCATTTTTGCATGGGTTCTTGTTGCAAGCGTTGTTTCGAGTGCAAAATCTGTGCCGTTGGCGATGAGATTCTGTATCCTTTCTATCATGATTTTTCCAGCCTGAATTGACGCACTTTCGGGTTTAAAAGGGGAGAGCCCTTTGGCAATTTCGTCGGCATTTACGAATTCTTTACAATGCAGCATCTCCGGCAGTATTGTATATGAAGCAGTTGTTTTTCCTGCACCGTTACATCCGGATATTATATATAATTTAGGCATCTGCTATATTGTATTATTACCAAATATACTATTTTTTTCGTGAAGCGGCGTAAGCAAAAAGCGCAAAATCGCCAAGACAAGGGTCATCCGGAAATACTTTTGTCAGAAAGTCGGTAATCTCAACAGCAGTCCTTATATCGGCACTTTTTCTTTTAGTTATTTCCAGTTCAAGGGCACTCCTGTGAACATGAACATCAAGTGGAATAATCAGCCCGGAGGCCGATATATTTTTCCA
Source organism: Bacteroidales bacterium (assembly GCA_013335275.1). Taxonomy (GTDB): domain Bacteria; phylum Bacteroidota; class Bacteroidia; order Bacteroidales; family UBA932; genus Bact-08. Next base: position 1,177 of record JAAXVX010000332.1, on the reverse strand, counting down.
TATTCCCAAGTCTACTTTATTGTCATTTCTTACCAGCCATCTCCTTAGCATGTGAATCTTCTTGTTTGCAGCGTTTTTATCGGATTTCTTTCCGTAAATACGCTCCCGGATTTCATCCGGAGAAAGAGATTCGAGAGATTTTTCCTTTGAGTAGAAATCTTTAAGCCGTTCACAAATCAATGCAAATTCGCTCCATTTTATCGTTCTGTGAAGACTCTTATCTTCTCTCCGGTATTCGCCCTTCATTACATAGCTGTAAGGATTCCAGCGCATTTCGTCCATCGCCCTCCTGCAGTCTCTCACAATCATCTCCCGTCTTCCCCACGCCAGATGCGCAGCAATTACGGCAGATATTTCTATATCCTGGAGAGTTGCTTCCCCGTTTTTGTAAAGTAAAAAGAAGTGTTTAGGTATTGATATGGGGTCTGTTATAAAATATTCCGGAGAGTTATACTCCATAGCAAGAGATCTTAATCTTTCGGCAACTGTATTATAATCCATCCTTTTATTTTAATGTTCAAATTTATGAAATTTATGACCATCTGTTTTCTTTTAGTTAACTTTGATTTAGAAAAACAGGTTTAATAAAAAATAACAGATATATGAAACTGAGTATTAAGGCAATTCTTTTATCTCTGATTGTCATATCCGGATTTTTTCTCGTTTATTCCTGTGAAAAAGACGGCAGGGAACCTCTTGCCGGAGCGTACTACGGCAAAATAACCATACCGGGAATGGAAACGCCGGAAAGCTCCTGCGTTACAATTAACGGACCGGTTCTGGGAAAAGGGGTAATAACCTTATATGATTTCCCGTTGTTATCCGGGCAGGATTTAATTGTTCCCCTTGTTAACATTACAAGAACTGATGCAGGTTATTCAATGGATTTTACCGGTAATCTGCTTCCCGGTGTCAATGCCGAAATAACAGGAACCGGCGATGGCTTCAATCTGAATCTGACAATAGACATCAATGTAGGCGGGGTTCCAATGGTTGTCTCATTTAGCGGCATAAAACCCACTATGGATTGATAAGTACTTCTGACTTTTAAAAATATTCCGGCCACTTAATTTGTGGCCTTTTTTTTGCATTCAATTGTTTAAACTAATTAAATAGTTGTAAAACTAAAATTATAGTTATATATTTGAAAAAATAATAAATCAATGAAAACCAAAAA
>JAAXVX010000059.1 GCA_013335275.1 Bacteroidales bacterium | reverse complement strand
CTCGCCGCTAAATCGAAGAAGCAACATTTATCCCGTCCATTGCAGAAGAGACAATTCCTCCTGCATAACCGGCTCCCTCCCCGCAAGGGTAAAGATTTTTTAGCTTAACATGGCAGTAGGTATCGGAATCTCTCGGTATCCTCACCGGGGAAGAACTTCTGGATTCGACAGCCAGCATAATGGCATCAGATGTTATGAACCCTTGCATTTTCTTATTAAAAACCAACATAGCCTGCTTCATCCGGCTTGTTATGAATTTTGGCAATATCTCATCAAGAGGGGCAGAAACTGTTCCCGGAACATATGATGATTGCGGCAGGTTTGGAGAAATTTTTCCCTTCAGGAAATCGGTCATCCTTTGTGAAGGCGCAACAAGGTTACCTCCTCCGTATTCAAAAGCAGCCCTCTCCACTGCACTCTGGAATTCCATTTGTGCCAGTACTCCGTATTTCCCGTAATCCGGGATGTCGGAAGGTTCAACTGAAACGACAATACCCGAGTTTGCCCATTTGGAATTTCTCTGTGAATTTGACATTCCGTTTAGAACAAGCTCTCCTTCTGCTGTTGATGCAGGCACAAGCATTCCGCCTGGACACATACAAAATGAAAATACGCCTCTGCCTTCAATTTGTGATACCAGACTATATTCGGCAGTAGGCATGAACGGCTGATATTTCCCATGATACTGGATGCGGTTTATCAACGACTGAGGGTGTTCAACCCTTACTCCCATTGCAAAACCTTTTGCCTCTATTTCCCAGCCTTTCGTTGCAAACAGCTTGTATATATCTCTCGCTGAGTGGCCGGTTGCAAGTATAACTGCCTTTGCAGTATATTCTGCTCCTCCCGAGCACCTGACACCCTTAACGGTATCTCCTTCCAGAATGAAATCCTCCACTCTTGTATCGAAGTGATACTCCCCGCCATGCTCAATGATGTGATTTCTTATTTTTTCTATAATTCCGGGAAGTCTGTCCGAGCCAATGTGAGGATGTGCGTCAATAAGAATATCCTTATCGGCTCCAAAGAAGACCAGCTGGCTGAGGACTTCAAATATGTCTCCTCTCTTACTGGACCTTGTGTACAGCTTTCCGTCGGAAAAAGTACCGGCTCCTCCCTCTCCAAAACAGTAATTCGAATCCGGATTTACAATTTGCTCTTTGTTGAGCTTTGCCAGATCGAACTTCCTTTGATGAACATCTTTCCCTCTCTCAAGGATAATTGGTTTCAACCCTCTTTCCAAAAGCTTTAATGAGGCAAAAAGCCCTGCCGGCCCGGCACCGACAACAATAACCGGCTCTCCCTTTTCTACATTTTTATAGTCGACGCTGATATACTTGTTCACAGGTTTTTCGGAAGTCAGATATCCTTCTACCCTGTATCTGTATAAAATATCCCTGCCTCTGGCGTCAAGCGACCTTCTTATAATTTTAATATCTCCTACCGATTTGGGAGTAACGCCCATAGATCGCGCAGCCGCATTTATTAGCTCCTGTTGATTTATTTCAACATTAATGGGAGTTGTAATTTCAAATTCACGCATAGTCTAAAATTCTGGAAATTGGAACTACATCCAGGCTGCAGGTATAACCGGATTTAAATTTATAGTACCCTGTTATTGCAATCATTGCTGCATTGTCTGTTGTAAACCTGAATTCAGGCAAAAAAGTGTTCCATCCGCGATTGATGCCTTCTTTTGTGATTCGCTCACGCAATCCCGAATTTGCAGACACTCCACCTGCAATGGTAATCTCTTTAATACCGGTTTGTTTTGTCGCTAGGATTAACTTATCCAGTAAAATATCAATGAGGGTTTTCTGAAATGAGGCGCAAAGATCATTTACGTTTTCATTAACAAAACCGGGGTTCTCTTTAATTTTATCTCTTAAAAAATAGAGAAGAGAGGTTTTCACTCCGCTAAAGCTATAGTCGAGACCTCCAATACGGGGTTTTGAGAATTTGAATGCATCTGCGTTCCCTTCCTTTGCCAGTTTATCGACAACAGGCCCTCCCGGGTATCCCAAACCCATTATTTTCGCGCATTTGTCAAAAGCCTCCCCAACAGCATCATCCAGCGTCTCTCCTATTATATCAAACGAAAGATGACTGTTTACCTTTACTATCTGAGTGTGGCCGCCTGAAACCAAAAGTGAGAGATATGGAAATGACGGATGTCTGTTTTCCTTGTCAGGGACCTTAATAAAATGCGATAATATATGCCCCTGAAGATGGTTAACATCTACCAGCGGTTTGTTAATTGCTATTGAAAGTCCTTTTGCAAACGATGTTCCCACAAGCAAAGACCCGAGAAGTCCGGGGCCTCTTGTAAAAGCAATGGCATCAATCTCGTTTAAAGATACTCCCGCCAGTTTCAGAGCCTGGTCAACAACCGGCAGAATATTTTGCTGGTGAGCCCTTGAGGCAAGTTCCGGTATTACCCCTCCGTATTTTTCGTGAACATCCTGGCTGGACATCACATTCGAAAGCATAACTTCATCTCTGATAACCGCTGCAGAGGTGTCGTCGCATGAAGATTCTATTCCTAATATAATTGTACTCATTATTTCTTTTAAATCTGTGCAAAAATGGCTATTTTTTAACAAATAGCTCCATATATTTGATTAATTTTGCAACTAATAATTATACAGTTATACGGATAGCTAAAAAAATATTTGTCGCTCTGCTGTTTATCGTGGCTATGGCTCCGATAGGGGCTTATATTGCATTGCAGATACCTTCCATGCAAACATGGGCCGCAAAGAGGGCAGCCGTAATGTTATCAAAAAAATTAGAGACAAAAGTTTCTATTGGAAAAGTATATTACGTTTTCTTCAACAAGCTCATCTTAAATGACGTTTCTATACTCTCCTCTCCTTCCGACACCCTTTTGAATTGCAGAAAATTGTCTGTAAGCATCTCTGCCAAGGAGCTTATTACTGCCAGGAAACTAAGCTTTAACCGTGTTCACCTGTATGATGGCGTGTTTAATCTTTACAACGAGACAGACAGTACAACAAACCTCAGCAGGGTTTTTAAATTCAAAAGTTCTCCAAAAGATACGACAGATACTCTGGCAATGCCTTTGAGTCTGTTTGCCAAAGAGGTTAAATTAAAGAATTTCCGGTTTACCCTCAAAAACAAATTTTTAGACAGAGGCACGAATGAGGGGGCAATAAATTTTGCCAACCTGTCTCTTTCAAAGATTGATGCCGAAATTATGGGTGTTAAACTTGAACGGGACACATTATATGCCGAAATACGGAACATCAGTTTTAATGAAAGAAGCGGGTTTTCCATTTTCAAACTAAACTCCTATCTTAAACTCAGTGCAAGAGAGGCTCGTTTCCAAAACCTCTATATCTACGACGGAAAAACGACTCTCAGAGCAAACAAATTCAGTTTGTATTACGAAAACAGCAAAGACTTTTCCGAATTTACAGACAAAGTGAGAATGGAGGCAGACTTAACCGATACTTATGTAAGTTTCGAAACATTAGGTAAAATTGCTCCTTCGCTTTCAAAAAACAAATTAAGCATGCATCTTACGGGTCTGATTTCAGGAACCGTAAGTAATTTGCGCAGCGACAACCTTAAAATCACATCGGAATCCGGGCTAACCTATGTTGATCTTAAAGCAAGAATTTCCGGACTTCCGCATGTGCAGGAAACTATGGCGTTTATTGACATAAGCCACTGTACAACCACCTCTCTCGATGTTGCATATATTATTTCCTCAATAAGCGGAAGCAGGCCTATTCCGTTTTTAACAAAGATGTCTCCGCTTATAAAGTACAACTTCTCCGGCAGGCTCGCCGGCCTTCTTGACGATTTTGTTGCAAACGGAACAATTAAATCAAATATCGGAAGTGTCTATGTTGATGTACTGCTTAAAGAGAACGAGGTTAAGCATGGTTTGCACCTTCAGGGCAAGCTCAGGGCAGAAAACCTTAATGCGGGACAGCTTATACAGAATACAAGCCTTGGTGAGCTGACCTTCAACAGTACGATGACCGCATTAATCCGGGATGAATCTTTGGGTGGCAGTGAATTTTATATTGACAGTATATATCTCAAAAAACTTGAATTCAACGGATACCCATACAGTAATCTGCAGGCTACCGGAAGTTATGTGGGAAACAAGTTCGATGGCAAGATAATTTGCCACGACCCAAATCTTGACTTTATTTTTCAGGGAGTATTTGGGCTATCCACAAAAAAAGACTCATATTATGACTTCTATGCTGATGTTATTTATGCAAACCTGAAAGCACTCAATTTTGACAAACGCGATTCGGTATCTGTTATATCATTCAAGACGCTCGCCAATTTTACTCAAAAAACGAGTGGAGACATAATTGGAAATATCCAGGTCAAGAACATGGGATATACAAACAGCAACGGGAAATATAACATAGGCGATATCACAATTCTTTCAAACTCAAACAGAGACAACTTTGTGGTTTCGTTAAAATCTTCGTTTGCCGAAATGAACTACAGAGGGAGCAAGTTTATTAACAAATTTGCCGAAAAACTTTTAGAGGCAACCACCGCTAGACATATTCCCAATCTTGGAGTTAGCCTGAAAGGAGAAAGCAATAGCGAAAAGCCCGAAATTTATAGCCTTAAACTTAATTTTTTCGATACCCGTGCTTTAAGCCAGCTTCTGTTGCCGGGTTTCTTTTTATCGCCAAACAGCTCTTTGAATGTTTCTATTGACGAGTTGATGAAAGTAAATATCGATTTTAAAGCTGCAAAAATCGGATTCAAAAAGGATTTTAGCAACAATCTAAACATAAAGGCCGTTTCCGGAAGCGAAGAGTTAAATACCACTATATATTCCGACAGGATAAGGATTGCAGGACTTGACCTGGACAGCAGTAAAATTCTGCTGAAAGCCATAAACAATAATATTGGGCTGAAACTGTTCTATACAAACAACACAAAACTTAAAAACCTGCTCCGCTTCAGTTCGGACATCGGAGTAGAAAAGATTGCCGGCACTGCCGCTCCTCTTTTCAGAATATCCATAAACCCGTCAGAGCTGTTCTTCAATAATCAGCAATGGAATTTTGCCAGTTCGTCTGTTTCAATTCACGATTCCAAATTCCGGTTCGACGGTTTTAAAATATTCAGTGACGAGCAGACTCTTGAAATTAACGGGGCTCTCTCTTCAAGCCTCGAAGACTCACTCTCCGTTAAATTTAAAAATCTGGAAATATTTCCCATCAATTATTTCATAAAGAAACCTTTCAATATTTCCGGGAAGTTTACCGGTACAGCCGTTGCTACCAATATATATGCAGAACCCCAGCTGTTGCTTAACATAGAGGGCAAACAGGTAAGTGTAAACAATACCCCTGTTGGAGAGCTCAATATCACCAGCAAATGGGATAACTTTCAAAAGAAGTTCAACATTCATCTGACAAACACCCTCAGCGGAGAAAATCCACTTGTTGTTACAGGTACTTTCAGGCCTAAAGGCAGTTATCTTGACCTGTCGGCAAAGGCAAACAAAACCGCCGTTGCATACTTTGAGCCGTTCCTTTCCGACATCATATCAAAATCCTCAGGCACAATCTCAGGAGATCTCAATCTCAGGGGAGAACTTGATAAATTAGTTTTATCGGGAGAGAGCGGCCATCTTAATGATCTCGGATTCACAATAAACTTTACCAAAGTACCATATATACTCAGCGGTCCTTTTGTAATTGATGACGGCGTTCTTAAAATTTCCGGCGGCACCCTTAAGGACCGTTATGGAAATACGGGAAGAGTAAATGGCGGATTGAGTTTTAAACATTTTAAAACTATCCTGTTTAACACAAGAGTGGATTTTACAAACCTGGAATGTCTCAATACACTTGAAAAGGATAACGAGTCATTCTACGGTAATGCATTTGCGACCGGCAACATAAGTATCATGGGTTCGCTCAATAAAATACTGATGGATATATCTGCTACGTCAAATCGTAATACCGTCATTCATATTCCGCTGCCAACCACATCTGAGGCATCAAAAACAAATCTGCTGACATTTGTTGAAGCTCCCGACAATGCTGTCGTAAATTACTATGACGATTACGGCTATATTGAACCTATTAAGGAAAAGCTGATACGGCAGGCATCTGAACTTGATGTAAAACTTAGGATACGAGTTAATACCGATGCCCAAATGCTCATTGAGGTTGACAAATCGGTTGGAGATGTAATCAAAAGCTACGGTAGCGGACTTATTGACCTTGAAATAAACCCCACAAAAGACATTTTCTCTGTTCACGGCGACTACCTTGTTAACCGGGGACTGTACACATTTGTTCTCCAGGGAATATTCAAGAGAGACTTCAATTTGCAGGAAGGCGGCAATATCTATTTCAACGGGGATATTCTTAAAACAAGACTTAACTTAACGGCAATATACAACACCAAAGCCTCTGTCAATACTCTTATTGCAGATACAAGCTCTGTGAGCAACAGAAGAAATGTAAACTGCAGCATAAGAATGGAAGGCGATTTGTTAAATCCAAGACTGAGTTTCGGAATCGACATTCCGGATATTGACCCTTCAACAAAAGCAAGGGTGGATGCAGCGCTCAATACCGAAGACAAGGTTGTGAAACAGGTAATGTCTATACTTGTATCAGGCAGTTTTATCCCGGATATTCAGTCCAGCATCGTTAACAACTCTACCCTGCTCTACTCAAATGCCACGGAAGTCCTGTCAAATCAAATCAATAACATATTCAATCAGCTAAATATACCTCTGGACTTCAGCTTCAACTACCAGCCCGGACAAAACGGAAGGGACATATTCGATGCTGCGATATCCGCACAGCTTTTTGACAACAGGGTAATAGTAAACGGGAACATAGGCAGTGCTAAATTTCTGAATCAGAACAGCGATGTCGTTGGTGATATAGATGTCGAAGTTAAGCTAGATGAAAAGGGACGCTTTAGGGCTAAAGCTTTCTCCCACTCGGCCGACCAGTACTCAAACTATCTTGACAACAGCCAGCGCAGCGGTGTAGGTCTTGTTTATCAGGAAGAATTCAGTTCTTTCCGTGAACTGTTTAACAGGTTCTTCTTAAGTAAAAAAAGAAGAGAACTGAAAGCCCAGCAAAGAAAAGCAGAAAAAGAGGCTATCCTTACGGAGAAGAAGAAAATTAAATAGTTACCTCAACAATTTTCCCAATCAAATCTCTGTTGTAAAGGTGTTCAACTTTTATATAATTTCCTGTATATCCGAACATTTTTCCACCTTTCTGAGTACTTTCAAAAAGCACCTTTTCTTTTCTCCCTCTGTTTTTTAACTCAAATTGCGCATAGAGCCTGTCGCTCAATTCGGTGAGTTTTGTAACCCTTTCCCTCTTTGCGTTTTCGCTCACCTGTCCTTCATATGAGGCTGCCGGTGTATTAACTCTCTTTGAGTAAGGAAATATATGCAAAAATGATGGCCCTATCCTCTCCAGAAATTTATATGTTTCCTCAAACTCCTTTTCTCCCTCACCCGGGAAACCCACAATTACATCAATGCCAATAAATGAATAAGGCATATATTTTCTTATAAGCTCTACCCTCTGCTCAAATAATTCAGTATTGTAACGCCTCTTCATAAGGGCGAGAATTGTGTTTGAGCCCGATTGCAGAGGAATGTGAAAGTGCGGAAGAAATTTACTGCTCCCGGATATCCATTCAATGATTTCGGGAGTAATTAAGTTCGGTTCAATCGATGATATTCTGTATCGCTCAATACCTTCAATTTTATCAAGTTTCTTTATGAGATCTTCAAATTTTTCTCCTGTGCTTTTGCCAAAATCCCCTGTGTTCACACCTGTGAGAACCACCTCTTTTATA
>JAAXVX010000058.1 GCA_013335275.1 Bacteroidales bacterium | reverse complement strand
GCAGAATGTTCATGTTCAAGAAGGCCAAAAACAACTGCAACAATAAATATTGCAATACCTGCCATTATTGACAGCCTCTCTTTTGACCATTTACGCGGTGTCTTTCCGTTTTCAGTTCCGAATACAATATGATTATGGGCTTGAGTATGAGTGTGAATCTCGTCCTGAGTTTTTCGCTCTTCGCAGCACTCTTCATGAAGCTGATAATGTTCAGGGGAAAAAGGTCTTTTGCCACCTTTGTAAATTTTGTCAACTAATATACCTGCTGCAATCCCGATAACAAACAACGCAACAAAAAGAATGATTGCCGTTTTAGGAATCATGGCCATGAGAAGAAACGCCTCGTCGCCCGAAGATGCAATCATCATAGCTACCAGTGAACCGAAACTAAGAAGATTATGAGTATAAAGGGAAACTACTGCGAAACCGCCCACACATCCCGGCACAAGACCAAGCAGAGCAGCCAGTAATACCTGTTTTACGGGCGATTTCTTAAGTTTCTTGAAAGTCGCTCCGTGTGAATGGATGTTTACGTATTCAATAAGCAACATCATAATCATTACCAGTCCGGTAATGAGGATGCTGTTTTTTAATGCATCAATGAGTATATTCATTTGCTGTTGTAAGTTTTCAGAAGTTCGGAGGCCGCTGTGAATGAACCAATTTCTCCACTCATAACCATTTCTTCATATTTTTTAAGTTGTCCCTGTATATGGGTGTCTTCAAAAAATCTATTTTTCAACCCTTCATTAATTGTTTCATACATCCAGTATCTGGATTGCTCTCTCCTTTTGTGCAGGTAATACCCGTTTGCTTCTGTAAGGCGGAAATACTCAAGAATCTTTTCGAGGATTTCAGTCAGCCCTGTTTTTGTAACAGCAGAAGAGGTCATTGCGGTAGGAACCCATGACGATTCTGTTGGAGGGAACAGATGAAGAGCGTTGGAATAGAGTGCTTTTGCCAGTGTTGCTTTCTCAACGTTACTCCCGTCTGCTTTAGTAATTGCAATCAAGTCGGACATCTCCATTATTCCTCTCTTTATGCCCTGAAGTTCGTCCCCGGCACCAGCCAGCATAAGCAAAAGGAAAAAGTCGCTCATTGAGTGTACTGTCGTTTCCGACTGACCAACGCCAACGGTTTCAATGAAAATAACATCAAAACCTGCAGCTTCGCATAATACTATACTCTCTCTTGTCTTTCTGGCAACACCGCCAAGAGAACCGCCGGTAGGGCTGGGGCGGATGAAAGCTTTAGGGTCGGAACAAAGGGTCTCCATACGTGTTTTGTCTCCAAGAATACTCCCTTTGCTTTTCTCACTGCTCGGGTCAATTGCCAGCACGGCCAGTTTGTGCCCGCTTCCGGTAATAAGGCCGCCAAAAGCTTCAATAAAGGTGCTTTTCCCAGCTCCCGGAACGCCGGTAATGCCTATTCTCATTGATTTTACGCAATGGGGCTGGCAAGCTTCAATAATCGTTTGGGAAAGAATCCGGTGATCGTGCCTGTTGCTCTCTACGAGAGTAATTGCCTGGCTTAGTATTGATGTATTTCCTGCAAGAATACCTTCAATATATTCATCCGCAGAAAAAATTCTGGTTTTGTGCTTTTTATAAAAGTTCTGGATATATGGGTTGACAACAGGTGGCTGTTCTACTCCTTCGTTAACAGTAAGTGCGCTATTGTGATTTTTCTCGTGCATCATTCTCTCTATTTTGTAATATTGCCTGCTACCAGCAGGTTTACTACCGGTCTCGATGGCGAGTTAGTTATGAGGGTAACCTGAAATGTTTTGTCTCCTTCAAATCCTTTGGTGTCAATTGAAACATCAATCTTGCAGGTTTGCCCCGGTTTTACCGGAGAATTAAAATTTGCAGTTGCCCCTTTTTCGTTAAACTCGGCTTTGTAAATGACCAAATCTCTCTGACCAAGGTTCTTTACCTCAAAAGTTCTGGAAATTTTCTCACCGCTTTTAACAACCCCAAAATTCAATGCGCTGTTATTTGCCATAGGCAAGGCAGATTGACTCCTGTCTTCGGCAGAAAGGTCAGAAAAGTTGTCCAGGATTCTGGACTGAACAATGATTTTCTCCCCTGTTATCTTGCTGTTGTTAACTATTAACCCGGCACTATATTGTGTAGTTCCCCAGTTCTTAGCACCTTTTGTATTTACGGTTATCTGCAATTCTCCCTTTTTCCCGGGAGCAATAACTGCCGGAACCGAAGTAATATAAAGCCCGGGAGATAAGTTGTAAAACCCTATTGCCAGAGAAACTCCTGATGTATTTGCTACCTCCATGACATCGTTTCTGGATTCTCCCTGTGCGATGAGCCCGATATCTATAAAGTTGGTTCTAAAGGATAATTTGCCTACTTTTTTTGGAAAAAGTTGATTCAGTGACTTTGGTTTCTCATGTACCACTCCTTTGATTCTAAGTATTACCGGCCTGTTCATTCCGCTTACATAAACCGTGAGGGATTTGTCAAAAGGATAGGGACCCTGGTCGTTAAGAAAAGTAACATCAATTTTACCTTTCTCTCCGGGTTTGACCGGATTTTTTGTCCAGACAGGAGTTGTACAGCCACATGACGAAATAACTGTGTTGATTAGGATGGGTTGTTTTCCTATGTTCTTGAAAGTGAATGTATAGTTTTGTTTTCCAGAGCTTAAACTAATGTCTCCGAAGTCGTGAATCATTTTGTTGAATTCGATGATTCCATTGCCGGAATTCTGACCTCTTACTACCGAACCAGAAATTATCAAGGCAAACAGAATCAGAGACTTGATTGGCAGCATGCTTCTCATATTATCTCGTTTTTATTGTTGATTAGATAATACAAAGATACATTTGTATTTGTTCATTCCAACCTATTTTATACCTTTGCAGTTAACAAACCAATTTTAAAACTTTATATAATGGCTTACAAAATTTCTGAAGATTGCACCGCTTGCGGAACTTGTATCGATGAGTGCCCTGTTGAGGCTATCTCTCCCGGCGATATTTACAAAATTGATGCAAATATTTGTTCAGACTGTGGTACTTGTGCCGACGTTTGTCCTGTCGGAGCAATTGCTCAAGAATAGTTTAAACGAATGAATTAATGAAGGCTGCACATTTGTGCAGCCTTTTTTATAATTCCACAACCCCAAGATCAAAAGAACCAAAATCGGCAATTTCCAGGTTTGTCGTGTAGCTTGAAGTTGGCAGAAAGGACCCCGGACTTAGAGACCCTGCGTTTTTAATAACTACGTCCATTTTATATACAGTATTTCTTAAAATACCTTTATTGTCTGAAGCTCCATATCCTGTTTTGTTTACAGGAATGGGATAATAGTATTTCGTTCCGTTTAGGGTTCCCTCAATAACAAGTTTGGTATATTTAATATATGAATTCTCCACATCCGTAGTGTTTGAATATGCATAAAAGTGATGCTTCGTATTATAGACTACATCTCCAATATCCTGAGGAATCGAATCATAAACCATGTTTTTTATTGCAGCTCCTAAGTAACCGGCAGGGATGTTTGAACCTAAATTCAATACTGACAGTGGATAAGCCTCTGAACCGTCATAAGCCTTTTTTTTGGCTACAATATTTAAAAGATAAACCCTCACATCTTTAAGCGCTAACCCCTCAAAGGGCCCTCCGGTACATTCTGTTTTAAGGCTGTTCAGGACAATTTTAGATATAAACCGCTCCATTCTGATGTCCGCAACACTGTTTTCTCCCACAGAAAAATTCATACTGTTTCCAAACATGGTAAAATATCCGGGCTCCTCTTTAAGAAGAGAGGTTTGTAAGGCCATAAAATCTTCCTCATCCAGCACTCCTCCAAACCCCTCTTCATTATGAGGATTAGCAAGTATATAAATATTCTTTTGACCCATTGTTGTTTTAATTGAGATGTTTTTTAAAGAATCGGGATTAAGAATTTTTTTGTAGGTGGAGATATTGTTGCTGAGTGCATCGAACAAAAATACGTGCAGCTCTTTTACTCCTCCGGATACACCAAGTGTATCGTGAAACGGCTCTGTCGCTTTTGTTCCGGTTCTTCCGTTATTAAGTTTTATGCTTATTGTACACTCCTTCCCGGATTGGGGTGTAATCTCTTTTTTGCATGATGATGCAACTACTAATATAGCTGCGATGATAAATAATTTCTCTCTCATAAATAACCGTTTTTTTATTATATGCGGCAAAAATATCTCACTGTCAGGAGATAAGGAAACTAAAACGCCCGAAATATCTGATTCTGTTTAATTATTATATCTTTTTAAAAAAAGCAGGCCATTGAACAGTAAAAGATATATTTTTCTAACTTTGAGGCTCCAATTATATAAAATCATATGCTGAACATTAAACTTTTAAGAGAGCAACCCGAATACGTGATAGAGAGGTTGATGGTCAAGAATTTCGACGCCAAATCAATTATTGAAAAAGTAAACGCTCTGGATCAGATTCGCCGTTCCTGCCAGACCGAGCAGGATGTTGTTCTTGCAGATCAGAATTCTCTTGCAAAAGAGATAGGTTCTTTAATGAAAAACGGAAAGAAAGAGGAAGCCGAATCAGCAAAAATGAAGGTGTCCGAGTTGAAAGAAATTTCAAAAGGATTGGAGAATAAGATTAAAGAGAGTGAAAATGAACTTAATGATCTTCTCGTTCAACTTCCTAACCTCCCGCATATTTCGGTTCCCAAGGGAAAAATGGCAGAAGATAATGTGATTGTGAGAGAGGGCGGTTCTTTTCCAAAGCTTGAAAATGCTATTCCTCACTGGGAACTTGCAAAAAAATATGACATTATTGATTTTGATCTTGGAGTAAAACTTACAGGTGCCGGATTTCCTGTTTATAAAGGTAAAGGAGCGAAAATTCAGAGGGCTCTCATATCTTTTTTTCTTGACATGAATACAAGAGCCGGTTATACCGAAGTTCAGCCGCCGCTTATGGTAAACGAAGCATCCGGATATGGTACAGGTCAGCTTCCTGACAAGGGAGAACAGATGTACTTTGTTGGGCTGGACAATTTTTACCTTATTCCGACTGCCGAAGTTCCCGTTACCAATATTTTCAGAGACGTAATTCTTAACAGGGGAGAGATGCCTGTAAAGATGACTGCATATACTCCATGTTTCAGACGTGAGGCCGGTTCATACGGAAAGGACGTGAGAGGTCTTAACAGGCTCCACCAGTTTGACAAAGTTGAAATCGTTCAGGTTTCACACCCCGATACCTCATATTCTGCTTTAGAAGAGATGGTAAAGCATGTAGAAGGTATCGTGCAGTCGCTTGGGCTCCCATACAGAATTCTCAGGCTATGCGGCGGAGACATGAGTTTTACATCTGCCCTTACATACGATTTTGAAGTCTATTCCGCAGCACAGGAGAGGTGGCTTGAAGTGAGCTCGGTATCAAATTTTGAATCATTTCAGGCGAATCGTCTGAAATTAAGATACAAGGACGAGACCGGCAAAATTCAACTCGCACATACATTAAACGGGAGTTCGCTTGCCCTTCCGAGAATTCTTGCGGCAATTCTCGAAAACAATCAGGACAGCAGAGGAATAAAGATTCCTGATGTGCTTAAGGACTATTGCGGTTTTTCTTATATAGACTAAAACGGAGTTACCATATTAATGGTCAAAAACAAAGTAATACTGGGCATTGACCCCGGTACACAAATTCTCGGATTTGGAGTTATTGAGGTGGCAGGCAGGTCGCCCGTATATATAGATATGGGTGTTGTGGACATGAGAAAGGAGAAGGACCATTTTGTTAAAATCAGACAAATTTTTATTGAGGTAACGAACCTTATTGAATATTACAAACCGGACGAACTTTCCATTGAGGCTCCTTTTTATGGCAAAAATATTCAATCCATGCTTAAACTCGCGCGGGCGCAGGGTTCTGCAATTGCTGCAGCTCTTAACAGGAATATGCCCATAACAGAATATGCACCAAGAAAGATAAAGATGGCTATTACCGGAAAAGGTGCGGCATCAAAGGAACAGGTTGCCACAATTCTTAAGAACATTCTCAAAGTCGAGGAAAAGCCCGAGTTCCTCGACGCAACCGATGGTCTTGCGGTTGCGCTTTGTCACTATTATCAGCTTACCGGTTTTGCCGCCGGAAAGGGAACTCCTAAAAGCTGGGAATCTTTTGTGAAATCAAATCCAAAAAGAGTTAAGTAATTTTTTTTTCAATCCAATTTAACCTTTTGCCAGATCGGTTGTCAAAGGGTAGTTGAATTTATAATTGAATTGATATTTATATACCATTATGAGATATTTTAAAGTAGTTTTTGCTCTGGTTACATTTTTGTCTTTGAGTTTAGGAACCCTGTATGCGGAGGAGGTGAAGGATTCAAAAGTAAAACTTACAGTACTGGATAGTCTTAGAAGAGAGCCTGTTGAATTTGCAACAGCATCAATAACCCCTCTGGGGTCCACCACACCTTCAAAATATGCACTTTCCGACAACAGAGGAAAAGTTGAGCTGGCCGGTCTTGCTGCAGGGAAGTACACTATCCGCATTGAATATATGGGATATATAACTTACTCCAGGCCAATAACAATAGAGCAGCAAAGGGTCGTAGATCTTGGAGATATTGCGCTGAAAGAACAAATGAACACGCTTAATTCTGTTGTGGTAACAGCAGTGGGTAATCCCATTGTAGTAAAAAAGGACACCATAGAGTATAATGCCTCTTCATATAAAACTACTGACAATGATATGCTGGAGGAGTTGCTTAAAAAACTTCCGGGCGTGGAAATCGATTCAGACGGGAAAATTACGGCAAACGGCAAGGAAATCAATAAAATTATGATTGACGGGAAGACATTCTTCCTTAACGACCCTCAGCTTGCCACAAAGAACATTCCTGCAAAAATTGTAGATAAAGTTAAAGTTGTGGAGAGAAAATCGGAACAGGCACAATTTACAGGAATAAATGACGGAAATGAAGAGACCGTAATAGATTTAAGCATAAGGCCGGGCATGATGAACGGATGGTTTGGAAATCTTTCGGCAGGATACGGCACCGATGACAGGTATCAGGCAGCCGGTATGGCAGGTAATTTCAAACAAAAAAGCCAGATTACTTTTATTGGTAACCTTAATAATACCAACAACAGGGGCTTTTCGGACATTGCCGGTTCAATGATGTCTGCGATGAGAAGCTCTTCCGGAATGGGGGGCGTGAGAATTGGGGGTGCAACAATGAGATTCGGAGGCAATGGAATAACTAAATCCTGGCTGGGCGGAATAAACGGAAACATTGAATCTGCAAACAAAAAACTTAAACTGGGTGGTAACTACCTTTACAGCGGAAGCGACAACCTTGCCGTAAGTAATAGTTTAAGACAAAACTTTTTGACTGACAGCACATTCAATTATTCTCAGTCTTCAAAATCAGAAACTTATGCAGACGGCCACAGAATGGCACTTCAGCTTGAATATCAGCTCACAGACAAAGCATCGATTTTGTTCCGTCCGAATGTGAGCATTGGTAAAGGGAATTTCAATGACACAAAGGATTTCTGGACAAGAGGAGGCTTAGGCACTAAGATAAATGAAGGTAATAGTGAATCTTTCGGAGAAAACAGCTCTCAGTCAGTTGACGGCGACCTGCTTTTCCGTCAGAAACTGAACAAAGTAGGAAGGACATTTTCCGTTAATGTAAATTACAGCTTTTCAAACAATGATATTTTCAACGCAAAGAATTTATCTAAAACGGTAATAGGAGACAAGGAAGACTCTACAGTAATTAATCAGGAGTACAAAATGAATACTCTCGGTTATACCCTGGGCGCAAGGGCCTCATATACAGAGCCTCTTGGCAAGAATTTCTTTATGGAACTTGCATACCAGTATCGTTACAGGTTTAACCAATCGGAGAAGGAAGCCTATAATTTCAA